>JAJZQO010000088.1 GCA_021847575.1 Bacillota bacterium
CACTTTTGTTCTCCAGAAGAAGCAGGCGCGCGCGGCCATCGCCGCCGAGGAAGGCGGGCCCTGTGCGGGCTGTGATCGGATGCGCATCATACCGGATGCCAGTGCAGACAGCCTGCACTGCTTTATTGAGGATGTCACAGGCGTCGTACGACATCAACCTGACTTTTGCGGGCGGGGACGGAGCGTGTCGTTCCATCCACCGTGGAAGTCATCGCGGGAGAGGTCGAGGTCGGTCATAGCCGCGTCGGAGACCTCAATGCCTGTGGGGCTGGCCTCACACGGGCGGAAGGCATCCGTCTGGCCGCCCAGGCCTTCGACCGCGACGTGGCGCTGCCGCGCCCGTCCCCGTGGGCCAGTAGCGCCGAAGGGAGTACACCCTGATGGTCCGATCTCCACGGGGTCTGGCCGCATAGGTCACCCGTTCAGGCATTCGGGCCGCATGCGGAAGGAGCATGGCGCAAAGAGCGCGAAGCCGTAGGTACAAGCGCAGAGGAGCCGAGATCGCATGCCACAAGCCGACCCTGTTGCGCCGCGTCGCCCTTGGCCGCGGCTCGCGCTTGTGACCGTCGAAGATGGGATCCTGGCCGCGAGCCCGAGCCTCGCCGGGGCCCTGCGGCGGCTAGGCGGCGAGGTCCCGGGGCCCCACCGCCTCCTCACCCCTTCCGGCCAGGCACTGGACATTGCCGCCTCTAGCGACGAGCTGGTTCTGCTCGAGGACCCTTTGCGCAAGGACGTCGAGCAGCTCGGCCCGTTTGTGGTCGTCGAGCAGGATGATGGCGACGCCATGCGCATCGCAGCGGCACTGCCTTCAGGCCTGCCGGAGCGCCTCCTGCTGTTCCGGACCCTCCTTGCGAGCCTGCGGGCAGGGGCACCTATCCAGGACGGCTACGAACGGCTCGTCGACGAGGCCCTGGCGGTCTGGTCCCGCCCCGGCTTCGATGTCTTCATCTCGCTGCCGCGCCTGCACTTCTCGCCCTACGCGCACCAACTGCATGCGGCGGAGGCTGCTTTGCGGCGCATGCGCGGGCGCGCAATCCTGGCCGACGAGGTGGGGCTCGGCAAGACGATCGAGGCGGGTCTCGTCCTGAGCGAGCTCCACCTGCGCGGACTCGCGGCGCATACACTCGTGCTCCTGCCCGCAGGCCTCGTGGGGCAGTGGGGCGAGGAGCTGCGCCAGAAGTTCGCGCTGCCGTTCGTGGCCTATGGCACGGCGACCTGGGACGAGAGCGCGGATCCTCTCTCGTCACCGCTCGTCCTCGCCTCGATCGCCGCCGCCAGGCGCAGTCCCCTGCGCGAGCGGCTGCAGGAGAGGGATTGGGATCTCGTGATCGTGGACGAGGCGCATCGCCTGAAGAACCCCCGCTCGGCATCCGCCATGCTCGTCAAGGCCCTGCGCGCCCGCTATATGCTGCTCCTCACTGCGACCCCGGTCGAGAACCACCTCGACGACCTCTACCAGCTCGTGAACCTGGTGCGGCCAGGACACCTCGGAACGCCCAAGGCCTTCAAGGCGCGCCACCGCAGCAGTGAGAGCGGCGCGGTCACGAACCTGGGCCAACTGCAGCAGGCGATGCGGGACATCATGGTGCGGCACCGGCGCAGCGAGGTGGCCCTGATGCTGCCGCGCCGCATCGCAGAGACGCTCAGGGTACCCCCATCGGCAGCCGAGGCAGAGATCTACGCGGCCGTCTCGCGCGAGGTCCGCAGGGAGGCGCGCGGCGCGTCGTCCTCGGCGCTCTTCGCGCTGCGTCAGATCCAGCGCCTTGCGGGATCGAGCCCCAGGGCTCTCGCGGGGGGCCTTGAGCGCATGGGTTGGCCCGAGCTGGCGCAGCAGGCGGCGGCGGTCGGCGAGAGCGAAAAGGCGAAGGCCTTGCTCACGCGCCTGCAGCGCCATGCGGAGATGGGTGAGAAGGTGGTCGTCTTCACGGCCTTTCGCGACACGCTTGCCTTTCTCGCGGAGGAAGCGACGAGGGCTGGTCTGCCGGCCGCCCTCTACCACGGCGGTCTCGCGCGGCGCGAAAAGGACGAGGCGATTCGCGCCTTCCAGTCCGACGTCGGGCTGCTGCTGACGACGGAAGCGGCCGGCGAAGGGCGAAACCTGCAGTTCTGCCACGTCATGATCAACTACGACCTGCCGTGGAACCCGATGCAGATCGAGCAGCGCCTCGGGCGCATCCACCGCATCGGCCAGACAGAGGACGTGCTGCTGACGAACCTCGTCTCGCGCGGCACGCTCGAGGAGCGCATCCTCGGCGTGCTCGAGGCGAAGATCAACCTTTTCGAACTTGTCGTCGGCGAACTCGACATGATCCTCGGCAGAATCGAGGACGATCTCGACCTCGAGTCGCTGATCTTCGCCAGCTACGTGGAGAGCGAGAGCGACGACGAGTTCCTTGGCCGCCTCGACGAACTGGGCGATAGCCTGGCGCAGGCGAGGCGGGCCTATCTCGGCAGCCGCACAGACAACGACCTGCTACTCGGGGAGGCGGATGCACCTTGAGCATGGAGAGCGGACTGCGCTTTTTTCTGCGCTATGTCGAAGCGCATGGTGCGGTGGTCCTCGAGGAGGAGGATCAGGCCCTTGTGCATCTCACCGACAGCCTGCGTCAGGATTTCGCGCTGCCGCAGGAGCTCGCGCTCACGTCGGACGCCGAAGTGGCGCAGGAGGGCGGGCAGCTCCTGGTGATCGCTGGTCACCCCTTGCTCGAGGCGGCCGCCGAGCGCGTGCTGCAGCAAGGGGATGCGGGTTGGGCGGCCCTTGCCTGGCCGCGCACGACGCCACCCGCCAAGGAAACCTTGCTCGAGGGGCTGCGCGGCTTCTACCCGGTAGAGCACGGCCGCGTCGACATCGTCGGCGAGCCAGAGCCCCTCTATGTCCCTCTGCTGCAGATCGGTGCGCTCGTCTCCTTCACAGGGGAGAACCGCTTCCTCGAGCGCATGGAGACGTTGGTCGACGCAATCGAGGCGCTGGCGCTGCCACCTGCGGCTGCGGCGCGCATCTTGCAGGCTCCCGCTGTGCCGCAGCCCGAGGCCTTAAGCGTACTGGCGCCACGTTTCGAGGAGGCTCTGGGCGTGGGGCTCAGGGAGGTGGAGCGGCAGGCCGCAGGGCGCGCCCAAGCGCTTGCCGCAGAGGCGCAGAAGGCGCTTGGCGAGGAGCTCGAGCGAGCGGAGGCGTACTACCAGGCGCAGCTGCAGCAGATCGCGCACCGGCGCGAAAGCGCGGCCGCAGAACGCCAAGGGCTCTACGATGACCAGGCGCGTGTCACCTCAGAGGAAGCCCTGCGGCGCCGGGGCGAGATCGAGGAGAAGTACGGTGTCAGGGGCAGTGTCCGCCCCTTCCGCCTGCACCTGCTGCTCGCACCGGCCCTGCATCTGGACCTCGAGGTGCGGCGCGGCGAGCGGTGCTACCCCCTCGCCTGCAACTACTTGCTCGAAGCGCAGACGTTTCTCCGCCTGCGCTGTCCGAGCTGCGGCGAGGCGATGGGGCTCGTGGCAGGGCGCCAGGAACTGGGCTGCCTGAGCTGCCAGGGCGCGAAGGTGGAGTCGGCGGATCCCCCTCCCGAGTCGGCGATGCGGCCCGCAGTGACTGCGAAGAAGGCGCCGGCATCCCCTCCGGCGCGCCTTGTGCAGGGAGGGCGGCCTCGGCAGACCCAGCGGAAGCCGAAAGAAGATTCGGTCGCAAAGCCCAAAGGCCGTCCCCAGGCCCCGGAGGCCTGGCGCAGATGGGGGCCCCTGCCAGAGCTCGCGCAGGATTTCTTCTCAGGCGTTCTCGCTGGCGGTGCGCCGGGGATGCCGATCGCGCGCAACTCGCCGCTCGACATCGCCTTGCGCTTCTTCGGCTGGCGTGGGCTGCACCTCGTGCTGGACCTGCCCTATCCCGACGTGCCGGCGCAGGGCAGCAGGTTGCTCCAGCTCAACCTGCTCGAGGGCCACCACCTCACGGGACGGCTCCAGGTCGGGCACGTGCGACGCGAATTCACACTCCTGCTGCAGGGATCGGCCGACGAGCCGACCCTCTGGGAGGTCCTACCCTGCCGCCTCTCTTCGCCTTACCGTTTGGCGCCGCTGAATGCGCTGGGGCACCAGCTGGAGGCGATGGGGGAGATGGCCGAGCACCATGGGGCGCCGGGAGGCCTCGACGAGGTCGAGTGGCTGTTCCTCAGCGTGGGCGCCGAGCGCTGGCAGTTTTCCCTCATGCTGAGAGCCTTCAGCGTCTGGCGCCGCGCGGGGCGCAAGGCGCCAGGCATTTCCGCACGTGCCGCCGCAAGCGGGGTGTTCCAGATCGCGCTCGATGAGTCCGGGCTGACGGCGAATGAGAACATGGTGGCCGAGACATTCGGAGCGGACCCCTTGCGCACTCGCCAGGCGGCGGAGGCTATCGCACAGCGCCTGCCGCGCCTCCTGCTGTGAGACCCGGGACGCAGGCGGCGCAAGAGGCGTGCGCGCTGCATCTCGTGGCGGGGCGCAACCAGCTCTATATCTGGGCCGAGGGGGCACCCGGCGGTGCCCGGCGCCGACGCGACGATTTCGGCATGCATCGCTTCTGCCTTGGACCAGATCTCCTCGCTCAGGCGGCGGCCGTGGAGACGGCCGCGATCCCGGTCATGCTGATGCTGCTGCATGGGCCCAAGGGTCCCTGGCCGTCGCCCCGGGCCGTCGTGCTCGGCATCGCGCCAGATCCTCCCGTTCAATCGACGCCCACGCTGCGTCGGACGATCGTCTGGGCTGTGCGCATTCCCTGGAGCCTCTACGTGCAGGAACTGCAGCAACCGACGAAGGGCTGGCCCGAGCGCGACGAGTGGGCGGCGGCCCGCGACATCGTGCGCCTGGCACAGGCCCACTGGCGCCTCGGCGCTGTTGCGCCCACCCTGCGGGCGGTGCCGAAAGGGCTCTGGGCCGCCTACGTTTCGGCGGGATCCCGGCCCGCGCTCGAAGGGGAGCTCCAGCGCATCGCGCAGCATCTGCCGCAGGCCTTCCTCGCGCAGCTGAACGTGGACGGGGGCAGGCTGCGCCCGAGGAGCGAGGCGGTGCGAGAGATGGTGGATCTGGCTGTCGACGCAATCGTGCCGCAGCAGCACGTCCTGCCCCAGGCTGCGAGGCAGGTAACCTACGAATCGCTGCCAAAGGCGAGGCAGGGCGTCCTCGCCCTGCTCACGCCGCCCTGCGCACGCCGCTTGATCGTGGCGAACCCGCCCGCCTTGAAGGTGCAGGCGGAACTCGCAGCCTGGGCGGCGACGAGCCAGGCGAGCGAGCGTACCTACAACCTTCTGCTCCGGCTCGAGGTCGCGACGGGACCCCCGCGGCTCTGCGCCGAGCTCCAGCTGCAGCGGCCGCTCGCAGGCGAGGCGCCTCTCCTGGACTGGTCCAGGAGTGTTGCGCAGCGGCTCCTGCCGGCGGAGGCCTTCGATGAGGTGCTCGCGCTGGGCGGTGCGGCTGGGCAACACCTCCGTTCCGAGCGACCGACGGCGGCGGTCTCCCTGACGGCAGACGAGCTTTTCGACTTCCTCGAGTCAGGAGCCAAGGCTTTGCGCAGCGCAGGGGTCGCCGTCTTTCTGCCGCGCGAACTGGTGCGCCGCCCGCAGCACGTCGGCCTGCGGCTGCAGGTCAAGGGGCGCCGGGCCGGCATGGGGCTCCAGGCGCTCTATGATGTCGATTGGCAGGTCCTGCTGGCAGGGGCGCAGTTGAGGCGTGATGAGCTCATGCGCCTCGCGCGGGCGCAGAGTCCGCTCGTCGAACTGCACGGCAGCTACGTCCTCGTCTCGCCGCAGGAGCTGCGCATCGCGGCAGGTCTGGTGCGCAAGGCCGGCGAGGGCGGCGTGCCGCTCGGGGAAATCGTCGATGTCGCTCTCGGGGCCGAACCCGGCCAGGGCATCGAGGTGGATCTGGCCGTAGCGGGGGAACTTGGCGCGACGTTCGCGCCCGCCTTCGAAAGAGCTCCCGCATGGCCTCAGCCGGCCCCGCCCGCAGGGCTCCTTTGCAGCCTGAGACCGTACCAGCGCGAGGGATTCGCCTTTCTCGACCTGCTCGTGCATCAGGGCTTCGGTGCGCTGCTGGCGGACGACATGGGGCTCGGCAAGACCGTGCAGGTCTTGGCGCTGCTCCTGCGCTGCAAGCTTGAGGGCCATGGAGCGTCGCTCGTCGTGGCGCCCACCTCCGTGCTGGCGGGATGGCGCGAGCAGGCCGCCCGCTTCGCGCCGGATCTCCAGGTACACCTCTACCACGGGTCGGGCCGCAGGCTCCCCGAGGCGGGTGATCAGGACGTGGTCCTGACGACCTACGGCGTGCTTGCGCGCGACCAGGAGCTTGCCGCCCGCAGCTGGCACGTCGTGGTCTTCGACGAGGCCCAGGTGCTCAAGAACCCTGGCAGTCTGACGCGCGCAGCCGCGGCCCGTCTCGATGCGCAGGCGAAAGTGGCCCTGAGCGGCACGCCGGTGGAAAACGGTCTCTTGGACCTCTGGTCCATCGTGGACCTCGCCCTGCCAGGCTACCTCGGCGGCGCACGCCGCTTCCAGCGGCAGGTCGCGGCTCCCGTCGCGGCGGGGAACATCGTGGCTGCGGCCGCACTGCGACGGCGCATCGCGCCCTTCTTCAAGCGCAGGCGCAAGGAGGACCGGGGCGTTGCGGACGAGCTGCCCCGGCTGGTCCTGTCCAGGGAGGCCGTCTACCTTACCTCAGAGCAGGCCGCCCTCTATCGCGCGACGCTCGACGACCTCGCCCGCCGGCTCAGGGAGAGCGAGGGCGATGGGCTGCGCCGTCGAGGCCTGGTCGTCGCGGCCTTGACACGGCTCAAGCTGCTTGCCGACCATCCCGCGCTGCTGCTGCGCCAGGGTGGCCCGTTGGCCGTCGAGCGGTCACGGAAGGTCGAGCGCCTGTTCGCCATACTCGACGAGGCCTGCCGAGAGGGCGACCGGATCCTCGTCTATAGCCAGTTCGCGCAGTTCGTGACGCGCCTGCGGCCGCTCCTCGAGGAACGCCTTGCGCTGCCCGTAAGCCTGCTCACGGGCAGCATGGGGCGTGGGGAGCGGGACGTCGAGGTGGAGCGCTTCAAGGCAGCCTCAGGACCTGCCGCGTTTCTCCTTTCGCTCAGGGCCGGAGGGCTCGGCCTCAACTTGCAGACAGCGCAGCGCGTCGTGCATCTCGACCGTTGGTGGAACCCGGCGGTCGAGGATCAGGCGACAGGCCGGGCGCACCGCATCGGCCAGACGCGCACCGTCTTCGTCCACACCATGCTGGCGCGCGGCACGATCGAGGAACGGATCGATGAGATCCTCGAGGAGAAGCGTGCGCTCAGCGAGACGATCGTCGGCGGCGAGGCGGGCTACCTAGCAGCCTTGCAGGACGAGGAGCTCCTCAAAACACTCGAGCTCAGGGAGGAGCTGCCATGATGCCAGGTGCGCGAGGCCTCTACGCGCGCATGGCCATGCTGGTGGAGGGGATCGCAGGTCCAGGCGTGGCCGACCTCGCGGAGCGCCTCGCGCTGCTTGGCGACGCCTGGCTCGAGGTGGTCCATCGGGCGGAGAAGACCATGCTGACGCTCGGCGCGGCAGGCGCTGGCGAGGGTTTCGAAGCGGAGGTGCTTTGGCGTCGCGGCGAACCCCTCCAGTCGCTGCATACCCGGCTCGCGGGCATGGACCCTGGCGCCTGGCCGCAGCGGGCGCCGCTCGAGCTCCTCCTGCCGGACGTCCGCAGCCTCGAGACACACTGCAGCTGCCAAGGCAAGCAGCCTTGCCGACATGCCCTGGCAGCGCTTTACGCCTTTGCCCGAGCGGCGCAGAAGGACCCGTCCGTCCTCTGCCGCGACAAGCGGCTGAAAGCGGCAGAGCCCGGCAACGAAGTGATGGGCGCCGAGACGCCTCAGGTGACGCAGGGGCTCACGTCTCCTGCGCGGACCTTCTGGCTCTACGAGCCGTCACCATCGCAGCTGACGGTGGAGGAGCGGGATTTTCCGGTAATGTCCGACGGTGACCCCTGGCACGAGGCCTTGCTCGCCGCGATGAGGGCGGTGCGCAGCCTTCGGCGGATCTGAGGGGGTTGGCGGCGCGGCGCGGCCGGAATCGCACCATCAGGCACCTGTATGTTCTGGTGGCTGCGGCGGCCGCAGGGCCGATGAGCAGATCGTGATCGCCTGGCCTCCGGCGCAGGAAGCTCCAGAGCGTCCAGGACTGTCAGTGGCCGCCTGTGACCATCCTCGTGGAAATCGGCTCGCCGTAGGGTCGCTCTCCGCGACACTAGCTCTTTGGGCTGGCATGCGCGGCGATGAAGGCGGCGCCCACAGCCTCGCTGCGGACGCCTTGCGACGCTTCCTGTGTTGGCTTGCGACCGCAGGTGGCTCTGCGCGGTCTGCTGGGGTTGCCCTTAAAGCAGTGCAGGCTGTCTGCACTGGCATCCGGTATGATGCGCATCCGATCACAGCCCGCACAGGGCCCGCCTTCCTCGGCGGCGATGACCGCGAGCGCCTGCTTCTTCTGGCGACCACGAGTGCCCTCTTCTTCCCCCCAACGAAGGTCTCATCAACTTCCACTCGGCCCGAGAGCAGATCGCGCTCCGGCCACACCATGCCACGGCGAAGTTTGCGCAGCCAAGTCCGCGCTGTCTCATAGCTCCCAGTCCCAGCTCCCGCTGCAAACGCAAGGCGCTAGCGCCGTTCTTCTGACTGACCACCCACCACATGGCTCGGAACCCGACGCGCAGAGGTTGTGCGCACGTCCTGAAAGATGGTCCCGGCGGTCACCGACACTTGATAACCGCACCGCCCGCACTTCCACAGACCCCGCTCCGTCGCCCATCCAACCTCATGGCTGCAACGAGGGCGACGGAAGCCCTGTGGCCACCGCAACCGGGCAAGATAAGCCCTGCCCGCCTCTTTGGCAGCAAACCTCGCTTCGAACTCGAGTAGGTTGCGCGGGTAGTCCT
>JAJZQO010000016.1 GCA_021847575.1 Bacillota bacterium
GCTCAGGTGGATCAATCTTTCCTTCTCGCTCCCAAACCCTCAGCGTCTCTCTTCGGACTCCAAGCTCTCTGGCAGCTACACGAATGGGTACAAGTTCCATGACCTAACTCTAGCAGTAATCTACACCCAACTCAATAGAACGCTAGATGTTATCGAGCAGTAACTACCCCCTCAGGATCCGCGGCGCCATTCGCCGCTGCGGCCGCCGGCCTTGCGCTCGAGCCGGACGTCCTGGATCTCCATGCCGCGGTCGATCGCCTTCAGCATGTCGTAGATAGTCAGGCCAGCCACCGAGACGGCTGTCAGCGCCTCCATCTCCACACCGGTCCGACCGACGGTGCGCGCCTCGGCTTCGATCAGGACGCCATCGCCCTGCTCGCGGAAGTCAACCCGCACCTCCGTCAAGGGCAGCGGATGGCAAAGCGGAATCAGTTCGCCGGTGCGCTTCGCGGCTTGAATCCCTGCGATCCGCGCCACGGCGAGTACATCGCCCTTGGCCGCGGCACCGCGGAAGAGCACCTCGCGGGTCGCGTCGGCCATGCGTACGCGACCGCTCGCCAAAGCCGCACGCTCAGTTTCCGGTTTGCCCGAGACGTCCACCATGCGCGCCTGCCCGCGCTCGTCGAAGTGGCTGGGCCGAGCCCCACCGCCCGCTTCAGATCGCAGCATCGCCATCCCCCATCGCCGGACCTCAGGCGTAGTTGTAGAAACCCCTGCCCGCCTTCCGTCCGAGGTAACCAGCCTGCACGTACTGGCGCAGGAGCGGACACGGCCGGTATTTCGGGTCGCCGAAGCCCTCCTGCAGCACCTCGAGAATGTAAAGGCATGTGTCGAGACCGATGAAGTCCGCCAGCTGCAGCGGCCCCATCGGGTGGTTCATGCCCAGGCGCATCACCGTGTCGATGTCCTCGGCACTAGCGATCCCCTCGTAGAGCGCGAAGACCGCCTCGTTGATCAAGGGCATCAGGACACGGTTGGAGACGAAGCCAGGAAAGTCCTTGGCGCGCACAGTCGTCTTGCCGTATGCCCTGGCCTCAGCCTCGACGGTGATCGTGGTCTCTTCGGACGTCTGGATGCCCGTCACGATCTCCACGAGCTGCATCACGGGCACCGGGTTCATGAAGTGCATGCCGATGAACCGCTCCGGACGTCGCACATTGGCCCCGAGGCGCGTGATCGGCAGGGACGAGGTGTTGCTCGCGAGGATGGCCCCTTCCGGGGCGATGTCCGACACCGACCGCCATAGCCTGGCCTTGTCCTCGAACCGCTCGATGATGGCTTCCACGACCAGCTCCGCTTCACGTGCCGGCTCGAGGTCCAGGCTGAACGTGACGCGTGCGAGTGCCGCGGCCGCTTCGTCCTGGCTCAGTTGGCCCCGCTTCGCGAGTCTCGCGAGCGATGTGCGCATCGTCTCGCGCCCACGGTCCAGGAAGTCTTGCGCGACGTCGTGCACCGTCACCCTGCGGCCCGCCTGCGCCGCCACCTGAGCGATGCCGCTGCCCATCTGGCCGGCGCCGACGACCAGCACCCGTTCCATCAGGCATCCACCCGGACGAGCGTGGCCTCGCCCTGACCGCCGCCCGAGCAGATCGCGGCGACGCCGTAGCCGCCACCGCGGCGGCGCAGCTCGTAGATCAAGGTCATCAGGATGCGTGCGCCGGAGGCGCCGACGGGATGCCCGAACGCTACGGCGCCGCCGTTCGCGTTGACGATCTCCTCGTCGACGCCGAGCATCCTGGTCGAGGTGATCGCGACGGCCGCGAACGCCTCGTTGATCTCCACAAGGCTGAGGTCTTTCGCCGTGAGGCCCGCGCGGTCAAGGGCCTGCTGAGCCGAGAGGGCCGGCACCGTCGCGAGGTAGGCGGGCTCCTGCGAGACCGCGCCATGCGAGATGATCCTCGCGAGCGGCTTCATGCCCCTGCGCTGCGCCTCGGCACCATCCATCAGAAGGATCGCGGAGCCGCCATCGTTCAGGGCGGGGGCGTTGCCTGCCGTGATGCCGTGGCTCGGGTCGAACACGGGCTTCAGTTGCTGCAGGCGCTCGAGCGTCGTATCGGGCCGCGGGCCCTCGTCCTGGCGCAGCTCCGCCTTCCCGTACTGCACAGGCGTGATCTCGTCGTCGAGGCGACCCGCCGCCATGGCATCCTTCGCCCGCATCTGCGAGCGGTACGACCACTCGTCCATCTGCTCTCGCGTGACGCCGAGTTCGAGTGCGACGCGGCCACCGTGGACACCCATGTGCACATCACCGAACGCGCACCACAGGCCATCGTGGACCACGGAGTCGACGATCTCGCCATTGCCCATGCGGTAGCCGTAGCGCGCCTTGTAGAGCAGGTACGGCGCCTGCGACATGCTCTCCATGCCGCCGGCCAGCACCACCTTGGCCTCGCCCAGCCGGATCGACATATCTCCCAGGTTCACGGCCCTGAGGCTGGATGCGCACACCCTGTTGATCGTATCGGAAGGCAGCTCGACAGGTAGTCCGGCCCTGATCGTCGCCTGACGCGACGGGATCTGCCCGACGCCCGCCTGAACAACGAGGCCCATGTACGCGTAGTCGATTTCCCTGCCGTCGATGCCAGACTGCGCGACCGTCGCGCGGATCGCCTGCGCACCAAGCTCCACAGCGGGCACATCCTTCAAGGCGCCGCCGAACTTTCCGATCGGCGTCCGCTTCGCTGCAACGACCCACGTCTCCGCCATGCTAACCCGCCCTTCCTTCCGTCACTCCTCGACGACGCGGATCTCCGCGCCGAGGGCGGCCAGCTTCTGCGCGAGCCGTTCGTAGCCTCGCGCCACGTGCCGCACCCCGTCCACCTCCGTGCGCCCCTGCGCACTGAGACCCGCGATCACCAGCGCGGCGCCGCCGCGGATGTCCCGCGCGACCACCGGAGCGCCGGTGAGCACAGTCGCCCCGCGTACGAGCGCGGTGTTGCGCTCGATCTTGATCTGCGCCCCCAGGCGCACGAGTTCGTTGGCGTACCCGAAGCGGTTGTCGAAGATGGTCTCCTCCACGACCGAGACGCCGTCCGCCTGGCAGAGGGCGGCCACGAGCTGCGGCTGCAGATCGGTCGGGAACCCGGGGTGCGGCTGTGTCTGCAAGTCGATCGCCTTGAGGCGCTCGGGCGCGTCGACGGTGATCGAGTCCTCCTCCACCTCAACCCGCGCCCCGGCTTCACCAAGCTTGACGATGAGGGTGCGCAGGTGCTCCGGGATGATCGGGCTGACGCTGACGCGCCCACCGGTCGCCGCGCCCGCCAGCAGGAAGGTGCCCGCCTCGAGTCTGTCCGGGATCACCTCGTGCACTGCGGCGTGAAGCCGGTCGGCTCCCTCGATGCGTATGACGTCCGTGCCGGCGCCGCGCACCCGAGCGCCCATCGCGTTGAGAAAGTTCGCGAGATCGACGATCTCGGGTTCCTGGGCGGCATCCTCCAGGATCGTTGTGCCGAACGAGATCGAGGCGGCGATCATCAGGTTGCAAGTGGTGCCGAACGACTTGCGGTCCACATAGATGCGCGAGCCGTTCAAACCGCCCGGGGCCTCCGCGAGAATGGCGCCGTGTTCCACCCAGGCCCTGGCACCCAGCGCCTGGAAGCCGCGCAGATGAAAGTCCACGGGCCTGGCGCCGATGTCGCACCCGCCCGGCACCGCCACCTCCGCACGCCCAAGGCGGGCCAGGAGAAGGCCCACGATGTAGGTGGAGCCGCGCAGACGAGCGGCCCGGTCGTAGGGAGCCACATGCTGGTTCAGGCCGCTCGCGTCCATCTCGAGCGTCTTTGGCGCGGTGAATTCGGCCTTCGCGCCAAGTGCCCGCAGAATCTCGATCAGATCGAGGATATCGGTATAGCTAGGAATGTTCTGCAGAATGGAGACGCCCTCCGACGCCAGGGCGGCCGCGGTGATGATCGGGAGGGCCGAGTTCTTCGCTCCGTTCACTGGCACGGAACCGATCAGGCGATTCCCGCCTTCGATCGCAAAGAAGGCCAAGGCAGTCTCTCCTCGCGCTGCTCGGCGCGCATGCTGTGAGCCTTGCGGGCCCCACAGGCAGGATACTGCCTTGGGCCGCACTCCGCTAGCGGCGGTAGTTCGGTGCTTCCTTCGTGATGTCGACGTCGTGCGGGTGGCTTTCGAGCAGGCCCGCGTGCGTGATGCGCACGAACTGCGCTTCCTTGCGCAGGTCCTCGATCGTTGCCGCGCCCACATAGCCCATGCCGGCGCGCAGTCCGCCCACCATCTGGTAGACCGTGTCCGCGAGCGTTCCGCGGTAAGGGACGCGTCCCTCGATGCCCTCCGGCACGAGCTTGCTCTGGCCCTCCTGGAAGTACCGGTCGCTGGAGCCTTCCTTCATGGCGCCGAGGGAGCCCATGCCACGGTAGCTCTTGAAGCTGCGTCCCATGTAGATCTCCATCTCGCCTGGGCTCTCCTCGGTCCCTGCCAGAAGCGACCCGAGCATCACCGTGTGGGCACCGGCAGCCAAAGCCTTCGTGATGTCGCCCGACGTGCGGATGCCGCCATCCGCGATCACCGGTACGTCCGCTGCCGCGGCCGCCTCGGTGCAGTCCAGGATGGCTGTGATCTGGGGGACGCCGATGCCGGCGACGACGCGAGTCGTACAGTTGTGCACCGCCACGCGATTCGCGATGTAGCTCTCGTCCTCCTCGACCTCGAGGTTGTAGACGTAGAGACTCTCGTCGACTACCTCGACTTCCCTGACCGTCGCATACGAGCCGCCCTCACCCTGCCACATGCCCTGCTGGCCCCTGGCGAGAGGCGCCTGCGCCGCCTTGCCCCGCAGTTCAGGGAACTCGCTGAGGAAGCGCAGGACCTGGGCGCCAGACATCCGAACCGCGTAGGTCGCGTGCCGGCCCGGGCGGGCAGGCTCGGCCCGTTGAACGCTCGGCGTGTAGCCGAGCCGCATCAGAACCTCCGCGATCTGGCTCGCGAGCGACGGCGAAGTCGTCCTGTATGCGACGCGGCCTCTCTCACGCAAGGTGCCGCCGCCGCGGAACGCGCCGATCAAGAGCTGGTGCAGGAGCTCGGGCGCCTGCTCCGTGACCTCCTGCGGCAGGTACCTCTCCGGGGCGCCTCCGGGGACAAGCTCCGAAAAGAACCTGGCAAGCGCATGGCTGCGGACAAGGACCATAACGCCTTTGCCCCTTCGGCTGTGGAGCGCCGTGGATCCGGAGTAGCCGAATACCTGCGCGACCAGGCGCTTCACATCCGCGTGGTACTCGGTTTCGTCTTCGTGGAAAGCGAAGCGGAGCTGCCTGTTGTCGGCATTGCCCCCGCAGTCGCCCCCGGCGACATAATAGCCGATCAGCCGCATGAGGCTGCCGTCCAGCTCGACCGCGCGTCGGACGCGATGCACCGGAGCAGGCCGCTCGCAGTTGGCCTCCTGAAGATATTCCGCCGCAGTCGCCTGCGACGCGTCCTGCACATGGCGCTGGCCAAGCGCGGTGCTGGCGACGATCCGCTCGGTCGTGCCGAAGCGATCGGCTATCGTGCTGCGGTTCTCCGCGTTCTGGTTGCCACGCGGCATTGGCCCCACCAGCCAATCGCCGTCGACCCGATAGCGGGGGACGTTGAATCCGAGGTCGTAGGTGACATGGTGGTTGCGAGCCTCGCGCAGGGGCATGAACAGGACGTCCTGCGACTCGATCCTGCCCGCCTCCACCCAGTCGAGGCCGTGGTTGTGTTTGGCTTTCGAAAACTTGCCCCCCGCCTTGCGCCGTTGTGCGCCGCTCGCAGCGAAGTGCAGCGCATAGAAGGGATGGTTGGGCGTGACGCGCAGGGTGCCTGGGGCGCCGTTGATGCGCATATGCACCATGGGGCCTGCATAGGGCCGGCGATAGACGGTCAACACCTCGCGAATGTGGCCCTTGTGCGTCACGACGAAGTCGCCTGGCATGACCTGCGCGATCGGGCGCACCGAGCCGTTGGCCATCGTGATCAGCGCCTCGGGACCAAAACAGATCGATCCGGGTCCGACGCCCGCCTTGACGGCGTCCGCCCCCGCAGCGATCAGAGCCTTCGTTCCCTCCGCGGTCGCCACGTTGCCGGCGATCAGCTCGACGTCGGGGAAGCGGTTTTTGATCTCCCCCACCGCCTCGAGCACGTTCTTCGAATGGCCGTGCGCCGTGTCAAGCACGAGGCAATCCACGCCTGCGTCGACGAGCGCCTTGGCGCGTTCAAGCTTGTCATGGCCGACGCCGATGGCGGCGGCGACCAGCAGGCGCCCTTTCCCGTCCTTGGCCGAGTTCGGGAACTTCTGCGCCTTCTCGATGTCCTTGATCGTGATCAGACCTCGCAGGCGGTAGTTGTCGTCGACGAGCGGCAGTTTCTCGATCCTCCGCCGCGCCATGATCTGCTTGGCCTCCGCCAATGTGGTTCCCACGGGAGCCGTGACGAGCCCCTCGCGGGTCATGGCCTCGTCGAGCGGCCGGTCGAGATCCTCCTCGAATCGCACGTCGCGGTTCGTGATGATGCCGATGAGTCGTTCACCCTCGACAATAGGAACGCCCGAGATGCGGTACTTCGCCATCATCTCGAGCGCGTCGCGGATCGTATGGTCGCGGGTCAGGAAGATGGGGTCCAGGATGACGCCGTTCTCTGAACGCTTCACCTTGTCGACTTCACCCGCTTGAGCGTCGATCGCCATGTTCTTGTGGATGACGCCGATGCCGCCCTCGCGCGCCATCGCGATCGCCATGCGGGACTCCGTCACCGTGTCCATGCCCGCAGAAAGGATCGGGATGTTCAGACTCAGCCGTCGCGTCAGGCGCGTCTTCGTCTCGACGTCGCTGGGCACCACGGACGAGTGGCCGGGTACCAGCAGTACGTCGTCGAACGTCAATCCCTCGCGGAGAACCTTGTCCGCCGCCACTGAGCGAGCCTCCCCAATCGGCGCATTTTAAGTAGCATAACACCCTGGGCTTGCGGCATCCAGCGCGTGCAGACCCCTGAAACAGGCCGACATCGAGCAGGCTATCGGCACCCCGCCGGATGAACTCCGCAGGGACGCGGCGACTCCATTGTCCACGCCGACGTGTCCGCTCCGCCGTGGGCACGAAGTCTAGGCGACCTGCGCCGGCTGAATCATCGCGGCTGGCAGTGTGGTGCCCTTGGCGACGACAAAGGCCCCGTTACGACACGGCATCGGCCGAGGTGCGCAGGGGCCCGCCATCCGCTCCCCGCCCTCCAGCGCGAAGCGAGGCGGGAAGGCCGCCTGCCGCGGCTCTCCCGCCTCTGCGCACTGCCATCTCCTGGCGAGGGTCAGCCGCCCCTCGCGCCGCTGCGCCCGACCTCCGGCTGCTCGATCGCCCGCCCGAGGTTCTGCGCGAGACGGTAGACGTCGCCCGCGCCCATCACCAGCACCAGGTCGCCGGAACGGATCGCCTCGTGCAGGAGCGCTTCGGCCTCCGCCGCGGCCGGCACGTGGTGCACCTTGGTGCCCTGGATGGCCATCGCCTTCGCCAGGTGCTCCGAGGAAATGCCGGGAATCGGCGCCTCGCCGGGGGGCGAGTAGATGTCGAGAAGCCACACCTCGTCCGCCTGCCCGAAGGCCCGTGCGAACTCGTCGAACAGCAGCTTGGTGCGCTGGTAGCGCTGAGGCTGGAAGATGGCGAGCAGGCGCTGGGGTCTGAGCTCACGCGCCGCCTCGAGCACCGCCGCGATCTCAGTGGGGTGATGGGCGTAGTCGGACACGATCGTGATGCCCTGCCCCCTGCCGACCACCTCGAAGCGGCGGGCGGCGTTGCGGAAGTGTCGCAGGGCGGAGACCATGATGCGCGGCGGAACGCCGAAGCCATCCGCGACGGCGATCGCAGCGAGCGCGTTGCGGATGTTGTGCACACCGGGGATGCGCAACTCGAATCGCCCGATCGTGCCGTTCGGCCCGACCGCGGAGAAGCGATGCCCCCCTCCCGCGATGGGTAGCACCCGCATCGCGCGGTAGTCGCTGCCCCGCGAGAGGCCGTACGTGACACATAGGCGTTCGCTCGCGCGTGCGATCTCGCGCACGAGCGGACTGTCGTAGCAGATGCAGGCCCGACCGGTCGTGCCGGCCAGGAAGGCGGTGTAGGCCGAGACGACGTTCGTGAAGTCGCCGTCGTAGTGGTCCAGGTGTTCGGGCTCCGCGTTCGTCAGCACAGCGACCTCGGGATGATAGCGCAGGAACGAGCCGTCGCTCTCGTCCGCTTCCGCCACGACGACCGCGCCATGCCCGATGCGGGCGTTGCCGCCCAGCCACTCGAGTTCGCCCCCGACCACGACGCTCGGGTCAAGCCCCGCCTCGATCAGGATGGCCGAGATCATCGACGTCGTGGTGGTCTTGCCGTGGGTTCCCGTGACGCAAACGCCACGGCCCCCCTCGAGGATGCGCGCCAGCATCTCCGAGCGGTGGACCACCTGCGCGCCACGCCGCCGCGCGGCCTGGACCTCGACGTTGTCCTGGGGCACGTCGGTCGAGAAGACGACGACGTCGGCTCCTGCCTGGTTCGCCTCGCTGTGTCCGTAGGCGATCGGCACACCGATGCGCGCGAGCCGCTCGGTGCGGGAGGACGGCTGGACGTCCGAGCCGGTCACCAAAGTGCCTTGCCCCTTGAGCACGTACGCGATCGCGCTCATACCGTAGCCGCCGATGCCGACAAAATGGACATGCAAGTTGGATAGCCTCCCGGTGAGCCTTTCGCTGCCCCGCTGAAAGTTCCTAGCTTGTTTTAGCGTCGCCGCGTCAGGACTTCCCCAAACGCCGGTAGGCCGTCGCGAGTTCCCGATAGTGCGTGGCGGATTGCCTCAGGAGTTCCGCTTCCTCTGGTCTCAGTGAACGCACCACCCGGGCCGGCACCCCGGCTGCAAGCATGCCTGCGGGCACCTTTCTGCCCTCGGCCAAGAGGGCGCCGGCGGCAAGCAGCGCCCCGGCTCCAACGGTCGCGCCATTGAGCACCACGGCCCCCATGCCGATCAGGGCGCCGTCCTCGATGCTGGCGCCGTGCACGATGGCGCGGTGGCCGATGGTCACATCCCTGCCCACGTTGAGCGGAAAACCGGGATCGGCGTGTGCGACCGCCCCGTCCTGCAGGTTGGTGCCCGCGCCGATCTCGATGCGCTCAGCGTCGCCCCGCAGCACGGCGCCGTACCAGACCGAGGCACCGGATCCGATCGTCACATCTCCGACGACATCCGCCGATGGTGCGATGAAGACGTCCTCGGCCACCTTCGGCTGGCCAGCGGGACTGCTGTGCAGCAAACCGTTTCCTCCTTCGTCAAGGCTTGAACGGGTGGATCACGGGCTCCGCCCCCATGTCCCAGGGCGAGCGCTGCCCGGCCTCGTACATGCTCAGGCCGAGGCGCGCGATCATGGCCGCGTTGTCGGTGGTATAGCGCAGGGGCGGCACCAGCAGGCTGAGGCCCGCGCCTGCGAGAGCCTGCTCGAGGCGAAGCCGCAGGTATCCGTTCGCCGAGACCCCTCCGGAGAAAATCAGGCGCCTCGTACCCGTCTGCCGCAGGGCATGCGACGCGCGCTCCCAGAGCTGGTCGAAGACCGCTGCCTGGAAGGCCGCGGCAATGTCCGCCGGGGCAAGCCCCTGGCGGCTCAAGGACTGCGTTGCCGTTTTCAGGCCTGAAAAGCTGAAGTCGAGACTGCCGGGAAACATGGCGACGTGCGGCAGCGGCGCCGCCCCAGGGTCGCCGGACAGCGCGAGCCGCTCGATCGCCGGGCCGCCTGGATAGCCAAGGCCGAGCGTGCGCGCCACCTTGTCGAACGCTTCGCCGGCCGCGTCGTCGCGCGAACGGCCGAGCACCTCCACTTCGCTCGGGCCATGCATCAAGAGGAGGTCCGTGTGGCCGCCCGAAGCCACCAGGGCCAGGTCCGGGAAGCGAGGTGGGCCCTCGAGATAAGCGGCGAAGGCATGCGCCACCACATGGTTCACGCCGACGATCGGCAGGCCGCGCGCGAAGGCGAACGCCTTTGCCCACGAGATGCCGACCATCAGCGCCCCCGCGAGACCCGGACCGCGCGTGACCGCGACAAGTCCGATGTCCGCGAGCTCGACGCCCGACTCGGCCAAGGCCTCCTGCACGACAGGCCCGATCCGCTCGAGGTGGCGACGCGCCGCCACCTCCGGGACGACGCCGCCGAAGGCTTCGTGCAGGTCGATCTGGCTCGCCACCGCGGAGCCGAGCATCTGTCCGTCACCGCGCAGGACGGCCGCGGCCGTCTCGTCGCAGCTCGTCTCCACGCCGAGGCACAGCAGCTCCTTCAATGGCGGCCCTCCCCCGGCATCTCGCCCCAGACCATGATGTAGGCATCCTCGCCGTTGTCGGTGTAGTAGCCCCGCCGCACCCCGACCTTTTTGTAGCCGAGCGATGTGTAGAGACCCTGTGCGACGTAGTTCGACACCCGCACCTCGAGGGTGATGCGCACGCCGCCCTGCAGGCGCGCAAGGTCCATGGCGGCCTGCATCAGCTGCCGGCCGACGCCCTTGCCGCGGAAGTCGGGGTGGACCGCAACGTTGGTGATATGTCCCTCGTCGATAACGAACCACATGCCGATGTAGCCGACGATGCGTTCGCCCATGCGGGCGACGAGGTAGTGGGCATAGGCGTTCTCCGTCAGTTCGGAGACGAAGGCCCTGCGCGACCATGGCGTCGGGTACGAGCGGCGCTCGATCACCAGCACCTGGTCGACGTCTCCCAGCTGCATCTCGGCAATGCTTACCGGCTCATCCATCGCGCTTTCGGACTGTGGCGGCCGGCGGCCGAAGGTAAAGCGCAGCGGTGGACAGCACATGGTCCAGGCCCTCCTCCCGAGCTCTCATCGCAAAGTTCCCGAGCCTCGCCGCACCGAGATCGTCAGGCCCGAGGCGGGCGAACGGCGACGCCCTGAGCAATTCCGGCTGACGTCTCACAATGTCGCCCATCACCTCGAAGGGCCGCCCGAAAACGTGGCACTCCCGGAGAAAATCGACGACGGGCCGCATGCCCGGCTCGATGCGTTCCTTGGGCAGCCCTGCTCCGACTACCTCGTAGAGTGCGCAGAAGGCGTCCTGGCGCCTGGCGTCCAGAGCCGGCGCATACAGGCCCTCGAGCCTCCGCTCGGCCGCACTCGCCCAAAGACCGGGCACGCCGTAGACCGGGACGCCGAGTCCTGCCGCCATGGCCTGCGCCGCCGCAAGACCGATGCGGATGCCCGTGTAGGAGCCAGGTCCGCGATCGACTGCGATCTGCCCGATCGCGGCGGGCGTGAGGCCCGCCAGACGCAGCGTCTCGCCGATCGCGGGAACGAGCAGCGAGGAGTGAAGGCGCGGCGCGGACTGCCTCAGGTCGGCGAGCAGGGCGCCGTCGCCGCCGAGCACCGCGACGCCGAGGATGTCGCCTGTCGTCGCAATGCAGAGCCAGTTCCCGCTCACTGCGGCCACCAAAGACGCGCGAGCGCCGATGCGGCCGCGTCGCCGCGGGCTTCGAGGGTCGCCAATCGGCTGCCCCCCTGACCGCTTAGCCCAACATCGAGCCTCTCCGCCGGCCAGTCTCCCTCGGCGCGCTCGGGCCACTCCACGAGCAGCACTGCGTCGGGCGCCATGATCTCCTCCATGTCGAACTCCCTCAGATCGGCCGTGCCAAGACGGTAGAGATCCAAGTGGTAGAGCTTTCCCGGATAGGCCTGCAGGAGCGTGAAGGTGGGACTGGGCGCGTACGCGATGCCTGTCCGCGCTTCGATGAAGCCCTGGCAAAGCGTTGTCTTGCCGGCGCCCAGGTCGCCGCGCAGCAGGACGCAGATCCCGCCCTGCACGGCCGCCGCCAGTGCTCGCCCGAGGGCGCGCGTCGCATCGGGTCCGTCGAGTTCGATCCGCCTCATGCTCCGCCCCCGCCGAAATGGTCGTAGCCGCTGGCCGCGAGCGGCTCGACGGTCTTGCCGCGCCGCACCCTGAGGCCGCTCGCCCTGCCCTGGACCAGGCCGATCGCCGTGCAGCGCGGGATGTCACCGCCCATGCGCGCGATCCGCTCAAGGAGGTCCCCTGGCCCCGTGAACACGAGCTCGTAGTCCTCGCCGCCACCATAAGCGTAGCGCAGCGCAGTGCTCCTGGGAACGTCGCCGACCAGGGGCAATGCCCCCTCGTCCACTTCGACCCCGACCGACGAAGCCTCCGCGATCGCCTTGAGTTCCGGGTAGAGCCCGTCCGAAACATCGGCGCATGCCGTCGCGCCGACCAAGGACAGGACGCGGCCAAGTTCGAGGCGCGGCAAGGGGCGCAAAAAGCGGTCCACCGCAGGGCCCGTGCCGCCCTGACGGGCGAGTTCGAGCCCCCGCGCGGCAAGTCCGAGGGTTCCCGAGCAGTAGACCACGTCACCCGGGCAGGCCCCGCTGCGTGTGACGGGCCTGCTGGTCGCGGCGAACACGGTCAGCGACACGAAGGGTGTCGGCGCAAAGACGGTGTCGCCCCCGGCGAGTTCGGCGCCGCACGCGGACGCGCACTCCCGCATGCCCAGATAGAGCTCCTGGGCGTCCTCCAGCGAGAAGTCCGCGGGCAGCCCCGCCGCCACCGTGTAGCGCGCCGGACCGTCCGCACCGCTTGCGGCCAGGTCCGAGAGCGCTCCCGCCAGAGCCCGGAAACCGATGTCCCGCCAAGACATGAAGGCGGGGTCGAAATGCACTCCAGCCACCATCGCGTCGGTGCTGACCAGCATCTTGGGCCCCATCGGCTGCAAGAGGGCGCAGTCGTCCAGCAAGCCGAGCCCTTCCGAACCGGCGAACTGCCTCAGTCCCTCGATGAAGCGCCCCTCGCCGACATCCCGAAGCCGCATCGCCGCGCCCCCCGAAAGGTTTTCCCCCATAGGCCGCCAAATCCCTTGCTTGTGGAAGGTGCACATTTGCGGCTCGGCCTCTACCCCGCCCCACTCGCCCGGCATCGGCCTCCCGACGTCCTCGCGGGGGTCGACATCGTCGCAGGCGACGACCTGGAGGACATCCTGGCGGCTGAGCCTTCGCTTCTCGCCGCGCTCTACCTGCCTGGAGACGTCACGCCCGACCTGCCGCCGCTCTATGCGCTGGGCCCTGCCCTCTGGCGGGACCCGCCCAGGCCGCTCGCCGGCGCCGCTCAGGGTGGGCAGCGCGGCGTGGCGGCGCGGGCCCTCGAGACGCTGGGCGGCCTCGTTGCCGAGGGACCATTGCCACCCAGTCCGCGTCCACTCCGGTTGCACGCCTTGCGGGAGGCCCTGGGACAGGGCACCGTCGCCATTGCGGGCGGCGGGCGCGTCGGACGGGCCGTGCAATCGCTGGCGCGAGGCGCCAAGGTCCGCGCGAGCCTCATCTCCGACCATGCGGCTAAGCCGCTGCGCCCTGTGCCCTGGCAGCGCGCCAGCGCTGTCCTGGCGAGCGCGCAGGCCGTGGTCTGGGCGGCGGACAGGGCCTTGGCCCCCTTCCTCGACAGTCTGGGGCAGACGGCTGTCCTTGTCGTCGTGTCCGAACTGTCGGACGCGGACAGGCTGGCCGTGCTCGGCTCGCTCGATCGCCGCCAGGCGACCGCCCTCGCCGTCTACCGCCCGCTGGAACTGCCGCAAGACGAGCGACTCGTGGTCCTCAGCGATTCCCCTCGCCGCCAGGCTCAGGCGATGGCGAGCCTGTGGCGTCATCTTGCGCAGCCGCCGTCTGCATAAGCCGAAAGTCCGCCACGATACGCTGGAAATCGTGCCACACCGGGCGTTTGCGCGTGGGGTCGCGCAGGAGTGCGGCCGGATGGAAGGTGGGGTAGAATGCCCTGCCTGCCTGCTCGAGTCGCTGGCCGCGCATGGCGGTGATGCCGGCCCTGGGCCCGAAGAAGGCCTTGAGCGCGGTTGCACCCAGCAGCACCACGATCGGCGGGTCGATGGTCTCGAGCACCGATTCGCGATGCACCCGGCAGGCTTCCATCTCGGCGGGCAACGGGACCCGATTGCCGGGAGGGCGGCAGAGCACTGTGTTGGTGATGAAGACGTCGTCCTCGGAGAGCCCCACCGCAGCGAGTATCTTCGCCAGGAGCTGGCCGGCCGCGCCGACGAAGGGCAGGCCCTCGCGATCCTCGTCGCGTCCCGGCCCCTCCCCGATCAGCACGATCGAGGCCCTCGGGTTGCCGCGGCCGAACACCACCTGCGTGCGCGTCTCGTGCAGGGGACAGCGGGTGCACCCAAGGGCCCGCGAACGGATCGCCCCGAGGTCAGCCATGGCTCAGAGCGATCCGGAAGCCAGCGTGACCAGGGTCCTGAAGGCCCGGTAAACCTCGCGGAAGTTCTTGTGCCTGAAGGCGACGGTCAGGGCGTCCACGCGCTCGGCGCCCGGGCAAATCGCCGCCGTCTGAGCCTGGCCCGGATTCGTGAAGCGGATCTTGATCTCCGGGTTCTCGGGCGCGAGGAGCGGCTGCATCGCCGCGTGCTCGCGCACCGCCATCTCGGCCGCCTGGCGAATTGCGGCCCTTGCCGCTTCTGCGCTGCGCGAGAGCGAGCCGTAGCGGCCCCGCGCCTCCTTGACCTGGGCATAGCGCGCCCACGGCACGATGTCCTTGGTCTCCGCCTCCAGCACGTCGTCGCCGCTCACCATGGCGACACTCACGCCGAACGTGCCCGCCCACATGGCGTTGAGGCCGAGTTCGCCCACCTTGCGACCCGAGATCTCCACCTGCTGCACCGTAAGGTTGTAGGTGTGGGCCAGGGTCGAGGGGCTGCCCGCCATGGCGTGGTAGCCGGTGCAGAGCATGAGGTCGTAGGCGTCCGACAACCCATCCACCATGCTGCCGGCCTTGGGTGAGCCGCTCAGGACGAGAGCCCTCGGGTCCATCTCGTCGAGTGGCAGGTTGCGCATGCCGTCGTGCGAGTCGTTGACCACGACCGTCGTGGCGCCGCCGGCGAACGCGCCTTCGATCGCCGCGTTCACCTCGCCCACCATCAGCCGGCGCGCGATGTCGTAGTCCTGCTCGCCAGGATTCGTCATCACCCAACCCGTGACGCCAGCGGTGCCTTCCATGTCCGCGGAGATGTACACCTTCATCCTGCGCTCGCCTCCCCGGAATTCGTTCAGACAGCAGACTTGAACTGGAACCTGGCGGCGACCCGCCCGACCTCGCGCCCGGCAAAGTTGTGCTGCGGGCCGCCCTGCCAGGCCGCGAGTTCCTCGGCCTGGTGATCGTCGATCATGCCCGCCTGGCGGAGGCTCTCCACCAGCGCAGGCGCGACGCCCCGCGACTGGCCGTCTTCGAGCTTGATCGCGAGGCCGATCCCCCGGGCGATGTCGCCGACGCCGAAGACGGCCTCGGCCCCAGTCTTCGCCACAAGGTTGCCACCGCCAACGCGCATGATGTCCACGCCCACCCTGTGGCGCCCTGCGATCAGGTACGGGTGCTCGAGCATGGCGGCGCGGACGCGCGCCGCGGCGTCCCTCAGTTCGGGCCTGAGCTCCGTCGGGTCTGCGAGGCGGGCGTAGCCGACCGCCATGGCCCGCAGGGGCACCCCGAAGACGGGCGCGCTGCAGCCGTCGATGCCGACGGCGATCTCCTCCTCGGCCACGCCGCACATCTCGGCGATGATGCGGCGGACGAGGCGCTGTCCGGGAGCCTCGGGCTCCAGGTAGCGGCGCGTGTCGCTGCCGAGGACCTGAGCCACCCCGAGCATCGCCGCGTGCTTGCCCGAGCAGTTGTTGTGCAGGGCAGTCGGCGCTTCGCCCCGCCTGCGCAACTCTTCATTCGCCTCGTGGTCCGAAGGCGGGTGGATGCCGCACTGCAGGTCCTCGACGCTCTTGCCGACCAGCGACATTAGGTGCAGCACCTGCTGCACGTGGACGCTCTCGGCTGTGTGACTGGCCGTCGCGATAGCCAGGTCGGCCGATGTCATGCCGAAGCGGTCGGCCGCGCCGCTCATCACCACGGCCATCGTCTGGAACGGCTTTGCCGACGAGCGCAGGTAGATGCGCCGCTCGGGATCGCCGACGAAATGCGTGAGTCGACCGTGTCGGTCCGCTACAGCCACGTGCCCCCAGTGCCTGCTCTCGACAACATTGCCCCGCCAGACCTCGACCAGCAGTTCAGCGTCCACGCGATGCGACCTCCTGTGCGGCACCCACCAGCGATCGGAACAGCGCCAGCGCGACCGGGTCCTCCTGCCACAGGCCCTCCGGGTGCCACTGGACTGCGAGCCAGAACGGGTGACCGGGATCCTCGAACGCCTCCAGGACGCCGTCCGGTGCCACGGCGCAAGCGGCGGCGCCCGGCGGCAACCTGCGCACCGACTGGTGGTGGAACGAATTGACGCGCAGCGTCTCGCCGCCGGCGATCGCGGCGAGCCTGGACCCGGCCGTGACCGTGACGACGTGGCTCCTGTGCGATCTCGGCGCGCGCTGGGCGTGCTGGAGGGTATCGGGTTTCTGGCTCGGCAGGTCCTGGTAGAGATCACCGCCGAGGGCCACCGCCATCAGCTGGCAGCCGCGGCAGATGCCGAGGGACGGAATGCCGTGCCGGTAGGCCGCCCGGCACAGCTCCACCTCGAAGCTGTCCCGGCGCGGGCTCACTTCGCCGAGTCCAGGCAGCGGCGCCTCGCCGAAATAGGACGGGTCGAGATCGACCCCTCCTGTGAAAAGGATGCCGTCGAGCCGACTCAGCAGTTCTCGCGCCGTCGCTTCGCTCCCGCCCAGCAGCACGGGCACGCCGCCGGCCGCCTCGATCGCCTCGAGATAGCTCAGGTTGAGCTGCAGCCTGTCAGCTTGCTCATCGATGCTGCAGGTGATACCGATCAGTGGGGTCATGGCCACCATCCTAGGCTTAGGATTTCGCTTCAGCTGCGCGGACGGTAGATGCGCGGCAGGCGCGTGCTCATCCCGGTGACGATCTCGTAGTTGATCGTGCCGATGATGCCCGCAAGTTCCTCCGCTGTCACCTCACGGTCCTTCTGCCGGCCCATCAGGACCGCCTCGTCGCCTACCGACACCGGGAAATCGCTGTCGACGGCGACGGTCGTCTGATCCATGGAGATGCGTCCCGCGACCCGCCAGTGCATGCCACCGATCAGCACGCGCGCCCTTCCCGAGAGGCCCCGCCTGTAGCCGTCTGCGTAGCCGATGCCCAGTGTCACGATCTGCACCTCGCGCTCCGCGACATATGTCTGGCCGTAGCCTACCGGCGTTCCCTTCGGCACGCGCTTGACGAAATTCACGTGCGCATGCAGGGACATCACGGGCTGCAGGCCCTTGGGCGGCGCGCCGACACCGTCGGGGTTCAAGCCGTACATGGCGATGCCTGTCCGCACCAGGTTCGTGCCGGCAGCTTCGTAGCCGCTCACGGTGCCGGCGGAGTTGAGGATGTGGCGCCAGGGCGGCAGGAGCGACGCCTTCTCGAGGCGGGCGAGAGCGGCCTGGAAGAGCCCGATCTGCCTGCGGCTGAAGGCCTCGTCCTGCCCCGCGGACGACAGGTGCGAGAACACCCCTTCGAAACGCAGGTGCTCGCTGCGCGCGACACGACCGGCAAGGTCCACGGCGTCCTGCGGCCTGGCGCCGATCCGGCCCATCCCGGAGTCGAGCTTGAGCTGGACGCTGAGGGCCCGCCCAGCCCTGGCCGCCGCGTGGCTCGCCTGCTCGATCGCGACCGGATCGGAGACCGTGACGCTGACGTTGTGGCGGGCGCACGTCTCATACTCGTCGGGACGCAGGTGGCCGAGGATGAGTATGGGCGCCACGATGCCCGCATGCCGGATCTCCTCGGCCTCGGTCTGCGTCGCCACGCCAAGCCACTGCGCGCCGGCCTGGAGCGCGACCTGCGCCACGGGAACGGCGCCGTGGCCGTAGGCGTTGGCCTTGACGACCGCCATCAGCTTGCGCTCCCCTGCGGCGCGGCTGAGGAACTCGACGTTGAGCGCGAGGCGCCTCAGGTCCACCTCGAGAAAGGCGCTACGCATCAGCATACCCCCCAAGCGGCAGCGGCAGGAGATCGGCGATCTCGCTCGCGAGACCGCCGCGCGGCTGCCTGCGCCTGAAAAGCGCCCCCGCCTGCGCGTGCGCCCATGCCGCGCGCTCCGCCGCATCACGAGCCGAGCTACCCTGCGCCAACTGTGCGCCGAGCGCACCACTCAGCACATCGCCAGTACCTCCCGTCGCGAGTTCCGGCCCGCCGCCCTCGATGACCGCAACCCGGCCCCACGGCGCCGCAACGAACGTGGGGTGGCCCTTCAGCAGCACCACGGCACCGCTCCTTTCGGCGATCTCGCGCGCCGCCCGCAGGCGCGCCGGGGCATCGTCGGCGACAGAGCGGCCCAGGAGCCTCGACGCCTCGCCGACGTGTGGCGTCAGCACCGTCGGACCCGGTCGCCGACGCAGCAGTCCGATCCTGCCCAGGACGGGCCTGAGGCCGTCCGCGTCCAGCACGAGCGGGCGATGCAGGCCGAGGTAGAGATCGAGCCACGCCGCCTGCCCGGCGTCGTCCATCCGATCGAGTCCCGGGCCGATCACCACGGCAGACGCGTCGCGGAACGTTTCCGCGTCCAGGGCGGCCGCGTCGATCACCCCCGTCGTGCCCCTCGCCTGCAGCTGACGGGCTATCACTTCAGGCAGCGCGGCGGCGTGCCGCAGCACCTGATCGACGCTCGCGAGCACGGTGAGCCCGCTGCCGCCCCTGAGGGCGCCGCGCGCTGCCAGCCAGGCGGCACCGGGGTAGTGGGCGCTGCCGGCGACGATCACGGTCCGTCCATAGGCGCCCTTGCCCGAGGTCGGCGCAGCGTCGGCGGGGCTCAGATGGTCGATGCGTTCCATGCCGACGTCGTCCAGCAGATCGGGCAGAAGTCCGAGGGGCTCGAGCACGATCTCGCCGCAGTAGTCCCTGCCGGGCCAGAAGAGGTGACCCGGCTTGAGGGCGCCCAGCGCGACCGTGCAGCTGGCGCGCACCGCGGTGCCCGCGAGCCGGCCCGTGTCGGCGTGCACGCCCGAGGGAAGGTCCGCCGCGACCACCGGCACCCCTGTCGCGGCGAGGTACGCGACCGCCCGCGCCGCGTCGCCCGCGAGGTCGCGGGCCAGGGATGTCCCGAACATCGCGTCGATCGCGGCGTCGAAGCGTCCCGGCGGGGTGCCGGACGACAGGTTCCAGGCGACGCGCGCTGAGCCCTGCACGCGCAGCCACTGCTCCTTGGCCGCGCCGCGCAACCGCTCCGGATCCGCGATCAGCCACACGTGCACCTCCGCCCCGCTGCCGAGCAGGTGGCGTGCAGCCGTCAAGCCGTCGCCGCCGTTCTGTCCCGGCCCGGCCAGCACGAGCACGCGCGGCCGCGGCGACGCCGCATGCCGCAACACGGCCTGCGCGAGCGCATGGCCGGCAGTCTCCATCAGGACGAGGCTCGTCAGGCCCTGCGCCGCGGCCTTTTCCTCCACCAAGCGCATCTCCGCCGCAGTCGTCACCTTCATGTCTCGATCACCACCATAGCCACCGCATACTCGCGTTCGTGCGCCAGGCTCAGATGCCAGCGAACGGCTCCAGCGGCGCGGGCAAGGTCGAGCAGACCTCCCTGCAGTTCAAGCCGCGGCGGGCCGCCGTGGCCGCCGAGCACACGCGCGTCCTGCCAGCCTGTCCCGCCGGCGCCCTCTCCGACCGCCTTGCGCGCTGCCTCCTTGGCCGCGAAGCGCGCCGCGAGGGAGGCCATCTCACCTGGCCCCCGGGCGCTCTCCAGCTCGTCGGGCGCAAACAGCCGCCGGCGCAAGCCGGGATGCCGCTCGAGAGCCCGCCGCAGGCGTTGGATTTCGACGAGGTCGACGCCGATGCCCACAATCAACTCGAGGCCTCCCGGCTGTTCGTCGCCTGCGCATTGTGATCCCGCCCGCCCCAACCCGCGTCGTTCGGGAAATCCGCCTTTGGCACCTGCCGACCTGGCATGCGATTGTCTAGCGAGGCCGCTGCGGCTACAATGGACGCAAATGAATGCTCATTCAGTCGTGAACGCCTCCCTTGCCGGCCAGTGGCAGGCAGCGCAACGCGACGCATCTCCATGGTACTCCGTCGAATCTCCGTGCGCGGAGCGACCCCGCGACCTCGTGGCGCGGGCCGCCGCCCTGCGCAGGCCATACTTCTTCTGGCAGAGCGCCGACCGGCGGCGGAGCCTGCTCGGAGTCGGAGAACTCTTGCGACTGAGGGCTGCGGGAGCCGATCGCCTCCAGGCCGTGGCGGAAGCCGCGCGCAACCTGGCCGCGCCGCTCTTGCTCGGAACGTTCGCCTTTTCGGACAAAGGGCCGCTCGCCCCGCCCTTTCGCGCGTTTGCCCCGGCAGACTTCATCGTACCGCAGTTGATCTTCGAAGAGCGCGACGACGTCGCCACAGTGCGCCTGATCGGACGGCACGCATGCGAGGGGAAGTATGACGCCCTGTCCCTGCTGCAGTCGTTCGACAGGGCCGCCCCTGAACGGTGGCGCCCAGCGCGCGTGCGCTTCGTCGACCGCCCCGGAAGCCGTGACGTCTGGCGCGACGAGGTGCTCCGCGCACGCAGCGCCATCAGGAGCGGCAGCCTCGAAAAGGTCGTCCTGGCGAGAACGAGCCTCGCCCTCGCCACATCGCCGATCGACGCGGCCCGGGTCGTGCAGGCGCTTCTCCTGCGCGAGCAGGACTGCAACGTCTTCGCCGTCCACCGGGGCGATGCCACCTTCCTCGGCGCGACGCCCGAGCGCCTCGTGCAGGTCGAGGACCATGTCGCGCAGGTGCCGTGCCTCGCCGGCTCGGCACCGCGCGGCGCGACGCCGGCGGAGGATCTGGCCATCGGTCAGGCGCTCCTCGGCAGCCCGAAGAACAGGCGCGAGCACCACTTCGTGGTCGAGGCCGTCGAGGCGGCCCTCCGCGGGCAGGGGCTCACGCCGGAACTGGCCGCGGCCCCCCAGCTCCGCCGCCTGCGCAGCGTGCAGCACCTGTTCACGCCTGTGCGAGCACGGCTCGGGAGCCGCGACACGATCTTCACGCTCGCAGCCGCGCTCCATCCGACGCCAGCGCTTGGCGGCACGCCGCGCTCTGGCGCACAGGCCTGGATCTCCGAACACGAGCGATCGCCGCGCGGCCTCTTCGGCGGAGGGGTCGGCTACTGGCGGCAGGACGGCGAGGGCGAATTCGACGTAGCCATCCGCTGCGGCCTCGTCAGCGGCAGCCTGGCGACGCTCTGGGCCGGTTGCGGTATCGTCGGCGATTCGGACCCGGAAGAGGAGCTGCGCGAGACGGAGCTCAAGCTGCGTCCCATGCGCCAGGCCCTGCGGGAGGCAAGCAGCCAATGAACCAGTACCTGCCCTTGATGCAGTTCGCCGCGGCTTTGCGTGACGCCGGCGTCGAGGACGTCGTCATCAGTCCCGGCTCGCGCTCGACGCCGCTTGCCCTGGCGTTCGCGCACTTGCAGGGCATCCGCCGGCACATTCTGATCGACGAGCGCTCCGCCGCATACTTCGCCCTCGGGCTGGGACTTTCCGGAGGGCGGCCGGCCGCCCTCGTCTGCACGTCCGGAACCGCCGCCGCCAACTACATGCCCGCCGTCGTCGAGGCGCGGTTCGGCCACGTGCCCCTCGTCGTTCTGACGGCAGACAGGCCACGCGAACTTCGCGACGTCGGCGCCAACCAGACGATCGACCAGACCCGCATCTACGGCCAGCACGTCAATTGGTTCATCGAGCTTCCCACCGACGGCGACGAGGCCGCGGGCGTGCTGGCCTACGCGCGCACGGCCGGCCTGCGGGCGGTGGCGATGGCCCTCGGGCGACCGTTCGGCCCTGTCCACGTCAACATCCCGCTGCGCGAGCCCCTGCTGCCGCCGGAGCCGCTCGAGGCGCCTGCCCCGGTCCCGTCGGACCTGCGCACCGCGGCACCCGAGGAGCGCAGTCCGGCACCTCTTGTCGACGAGGCCGCGCGCCGCATCACCAGGGCGCGCAGCGGTGTGATCGTCGCGGGGCCGCTGCCGCCCTCCCGCCACATGCCCGATCTGCCCGCCCTGGCGCGGGCGACCGGCTTCCCCATCCTCGCGGACCCGCTTTCGGGGCTGCGCTCCCTGCCAGGCGACACGACCGGGCGTCTCGACGCGTACGATCTATATCTCCGCGACGCCAACCTGCGCCAGGCGCTCGAACCGGAGCTCGTGCTGCGCGTCGGCGGGATGCCCACCTCGAAATCCTTGGGGCAGTGGCTGCAGGCGATGCCCGAGGGGGCGGCGATCCTCCTGCCGGGCGAGGCGACATGGCAGGACCCGCTGCTGCAGCCAGGACTCCTGCTGCCCGGCGCGGCGCACCTCGATGTCGCCGCGCTGCTCGGCCGTGTCGAGCCTGAGACGCGCTCCCGGACCTACATGGAACGGTTCATGCGCGTCGATCGGGCCGCCCGCGCCGCGGCCGAAGCCTTCCTCGCCAGAACGGACCCGTTCGAGCCGACCGCCATCCGACTGCTCGCGGGGCTGTTGGGCACGGGCGATCAGCTGTTCGTCGGCTCGAGCATGCCTGTGCGCGACCTCGACGGTTTCCTGCCGACCGGCGGTGGCCAGCGCATTCTCGCCATGCGCGGCGCACAGGGCATCGACGGCGTCGTATCGGCTGCCGTCGGGGCCGCGCGACGCCATGGCGGGCGCACCGCCCTCGCGATCGGCGACCTCTCGTTCCTCCACGACTTCGGCGGCCTCTATGCCGCGACGCGCACCGGCACCTCCCTCACGGTGCTGCTGCTGCACAACGACGGCGGCGGCATCTTCTCGTACCTGCCCCAGCATGGCATGGCGGAGTTCGAGGAGCTCTTCGGCACGCCCACCGGAATCGACTTCGCGCCTGGCATCGCCATGTTCGGCGGGCGCCACCGCCAGGTGCTGGCGCGACAGGATCTCGTCTCAGCCCTCGGCGAAGCACTCGACCGGCCTGGACTCGACGTGGTCGAGCTGCGCACCGATCGCGAGGCGAGCCGAACTCTGCACGGGGAGGTGTTCGCCGCCGCGCAGGCAGTTGCGCGAGCGGCGCTCATAGATGCCTGAACTCATGCGCGCGGGCGCCCGGGTGCATTTCGAGGTGCACGGGGCAGGCCCGCCACTGGTCGTACTCCATGGTTTCACGGGCAGCGGCCTGGACTTCCTGCCCCTCGCCGCGGCGCTCAGGCGGCGGGTGATGACCGTCACTGTGGACCTCATGGGCCACGGCGACTCCGACGCGCCGCAGGATCCGCAGCGCTACAGCCTGGACGAATCGGTCAAAGACACGCTCGCCGTCGCGGACGCCCTCGGCCTCGAGCGTTTCGACCTGCTGGGCTACTCGCTCGGCGGCCGAGTTGCGCTGCGGGTCGCTCTCAAGGCACCGCAGCGCGTGCTCAGGCTCGTGCTCGAGAGCAGCTCACCGGGCATCCGGGATGCCGATGAACGGCGCCGGCGCCGCGACAGCGACCGCGCGCTGGCACAGTCGCTCGAAGCCGACGGCCTGCCCGCCTTTGTCGAGCGCTGGCTGGCGCTGGACCTCTTCCGCACGCAGCGCCTGCTGCCGCCGGCGCGCCAGCAGGCCGTGCGGGAGGCGAAGCTGCGCCAGCGGCCGCAAGGCCTCGCCTACAGCCTTCTGGGTGCGGGCGCAGGCATGGACGAGGACGTCTGGGAGAGCCTCGGCGAGATTCGCGGCCGCGTGCTGCTGATCGGCGGCATGGCAGACCAGAAGTATGGCCGGATCCTGGCCGAGATGGCCGAGCGGCTGCCTGACGCCCGACTCGTGCGGGTGCCGCGCGTCGGCCACACGGTGCATCTGGAGCGCCCGCGGCTCTTCGCCCAATATGTCGGGGAGTTCCTCAGGCAACCCTGACTCCAAGCGGTTCCGGCAAGTCCCCAGCCCGCGTCGGTCACCGAAGCGGGCAAGAAAGGAGCGCGCCTACCGGGGGGTGGGGCCCGACGTGGCCCCCGGCGGCAGTTGTACATGGAGTGGGAACAGCTCGGCAGTTACGAGGACATCATTTACGAGCGCATGGCAGGCATCGCGCGCATCACCATCAACAGGCCGGAGGTGCGCAACGCCTTCAGACCCAAGACCCTCTTCGAGCTCGAGGATGCCTTCCGCAAGGCCCGCGAGGATCAGTCGGTCGGAGTGGTCCTGCTTACGGGCAAGGGCGACAAGGCCTTCTGCTCGGGCGGCGACCAGCGCATCCGCGGCCAGGCCGGCTACGTCGGCGAGGACGGCGTACCGCGCCTGAACGTCCTCGACCTGCAGCGCCAGATCCGCACCCTGCCCAAGCCCGTCATCGCCGTCGTCGCGGGGTACGCCATCGGCGGCGGTCATGTGCTGCACCTGGTCTGCGACCTGACGATCGCCGCCGACAACGCCGTGTTCGGTCAAACCGGACCGAAAGTGGGCAGCTTCGACGCCGGCTACGGCGCAGGGCTCCTCGCGCGCGTCGTCGGGCACAAGAAGGCGCGCGAGATCTGGTATCTTTGCCGCCAGTACTCGGCGCAGGAGGCCCTCGACATGGGCCTCGTCAACACGGTGGTGCCGCTCGCGGAACTCGAGGCGGAGTCGATCCGCTGGGCCAGGGAGATCCTCGAGAAGAGCCCGATCGCGCTCAGGTTCCTCAAGGCCGCCTTCAACGCGGACACGGACGGCCTCGCCGGCCTGCAGCAGCTGGCTGGCGACGCGACGATGCTCTACTACATGACGGAGGAGGGCCAGGAAGGCAAGGAGGCGTTCCTCGAGAAGCGGAAGCCCGACTTCGGCCGGTTCCCGCGCCTGCCCTGACATGGCGCAGGACGTGACGGAGCCCTGGCTCGGACAGGACTTCCTCAGCCGGCGCGCCGAGCGGTCACCCGATCGCCTCGCTCTGCGCGCCGAGGGGCGCGATCTCAGCTATGCCGAGTTGGACCGCCTTGCGGCCGTCGCCGCCGGCAGCCTGAAGGCCGCCGGAGTCGGCCCGCGGGATCGCGTGGCGGCGCTCATGCCTGGCGGCCTCGCCTTCACCATCGTGCTGCACGCCACGCTGCGCCTTGGCGCCGCACTCGTCCCGCTCAATACGCGCCTTAGGCCCCTGGAGCTCAGAGCGCAGCTCCTCGACGCCCGTCCCCGCCTCCTCCTGGCCGCAGGCGCGCTGCAGGCCGCAGGCAGGTCCCTTGGCGCGGAGCTCGGCCTGGAAGTCTGGCTCTTGCCGGGAGGCCCGGATCTGGGCCCGCTCGCCAAGGGCCCGGCTACCGCCCCGCTCTCGGCTGGTGCGGACGACCCTGCGACCATCGTCTACACGTCCGGCACGACAGGGATGGCCAAAGGCGCCATCCTCACGCGCCGCAACTTTTTCTACGCCGCTGTCACCTCCGCCATGGGCCTCGGCGCCTTGCCCGAAGACCGCTGGCTGCTCTGCATGCCGCTCTTCCATGTGGGCGGACTCTCCATCCTGCTTCGCTCGGCGCTTTTCGGCGGCGCCGTGCTGGCACAGGAGGGCTTCGACGTCGAGGCGGTTCGCGGCGCCCTGCACGAAGATGGTGCAACCTGCGTCTCGCTCGTGCCCGTCATGCTCGAGCGCCTCATGCAAGCGGGCGTCAAGCCGCCACCGACCCTGCGCTTCGCCCTGCTCGGCGGCGCCGCGGCGCCGCGGGAGCTGATCGCACAGGGCCTGAAGGCCGGGTGGCCGCTCGCCTCGACTTACGGAATGACGGAGACGGCATCGCAGGCCGCCACCCTGGCGCCGTGGGAAGCCCTGGGACACATCGGCTCGGCGGGTCGTCCCCTGTTTCTGACGGACATCCGCATCGCCGACGGCGACCGCGCGCTCCCCGCGGGTGAAGCGGGTGAGATCCTGGTGCGGGGACCCACGGTGATTCCGGGATACCTCGGCGCCGCGAACGCAATGGACGAACTCTTCGTGGACGGCTACCTGCGCACGGGGGACATCGGCTACCTGGACCCCGACGGCTACCTCTATGTGCTCGACCGCCGCAAGGATCTCATCGTCTCCGGGGGCGAAAACATCTACCCTGCGGAGGTGGAGGCCGCCCTCAGACGCCATCCCGACGTGCGGGACGCGGCCGTCTATCCCCTGCCCGACCGCGTCTGGGGCCAGGTGCCCGGAGCCGCGATCGTGCCCCGCGACGGCATAAGCCCCAATGCGGACGACATCATCGCGTTCCTGCGCGAGGAGCTCGCGGGCTATAAAGTGCCGCGCGAGATCCGCATCGTAAGTGAGCTGCCGCGCAACGCCGGAGGCAAGCTGATGCGGCGCGCCCTGAAGCCGGAGGTGCGTGAAGAATGACCCTGCGCCAGCTCTGGCGCCTGACCCGGCCGCACACGCTGAGCGCGGCCGTAGTCCCGGTCCTGGTCGGCACGGCTGCGGGTGCGCTCTCGGGCCGCCCCTCCTACGCGCTCGTGTTCGACATGCTGCTCATCTCGCTTGCGCTCCAGGTCGCGACCAACATGGCGAACGAGTACTTTGACTACCGCCAGGGCGTGGACCATGCCGGGCTTACCGGCATCGCGGGGGTGATCGTGCAGGGCGAGACCTCGCCGAAAGCTGTGCTGACTGCGGCCGTTGCCACCTTCGGCCTGGCGTTCGTGCTCGGTTGCCTGCTTGCCGCGGCCCGCGGTCCCCTGCTCGTGCTGCTCGGGCTCCTGAGCATCCTCGTCGCTCTGCTCTACAGCGCAGGACCGCGTCCGATCTCCGCGACGCCCTTCGGCGAGTTGACGGTCCTCCTGCTGATGGGCGTACTCGAGACCCTCGTCAGCGAAGTGGCGGCGGTGGGACACCTGAGCCTCGCCGCGACCGCCGCCTCGCTCTCGGTGGGCTTCCTCGTCGCGGCAATCCTCACCGCCAACAACCTGAGGGACCGGGAGAGCGATGCCGAGCGCGGCCGTCGAACGCTGGCCATCCTGCTCGGCGCGCAGCGAGGTCTGACATTCCTCAGGCTTGAGGCCGTGGCGGCGGTCGTCTGGCCGGCCATCGCCGCCGCGCTCGGGCTGATGCCCTGGGCAGCCGCCCTGACGCTGGCGCTGGCGCCGATCGCGATCACCGTCGGGCGCCATGGGTCTTTGCGCCGTCTGCTGCCTGAAGTCTCACGGCTGCATCTGCTGAACGGCCTCGTCCTCTCGCTGACGCTCGGCCTCGCTGCACTGCTGCGCTAGGGCTGCCCGACCAAACCGCCCAGGTGGTGCATAGACCACCACCAAGGTGGTGATCATCGTGTCCTACCGGGCCGAGGCGTTGCGGCCGGGAGACGTGCTGCTGATGACGACAGGGCCGAAGCAATCGCTAGGGTCCAGGCTCCTCGACGTCCTGATCGCCCTGAGCGAGGGCAATCCTTTCGTCCATTCCTGCCTCGTCGGCGACGGTCACCTCATCGATCCCACCTGGCCATCCGTCCAGCAGGCTCCCCTGGACCGCTACAGGCGGAGCGGCTGGGCCTTCCGCGTGCATACCGGCGAGATGCGCCGGCAGGCCGCACTGGCCTGGGCCGAAGCGCATGTGGGCAATCCCTACGGCATCGGCGAGCTGTTCGCCGACGCGGCCCGCTACGACCTCCACATCGTGCTGCCGGCCTGGTACCGCTGGCGGCCGGGCCGCTGGACGTGCAGCGGCTTCGTCTCCCAGGCCTACCTCGCGGCGGGCGTCACCTTGACCCATGCCCCCCTGCCATCCCCGGCGGACCTCAGCTACTCGCCGGATCTGATCGGACCCAGGCCATGGCACGCACGGCGGCGCGGACCGCCCAGGCGTCCCACCACACGCGACGCCTGACCGGGCGTAACGCTCAAGAGAGTCCGTAGCGCCGCCCGCGTCCCTTGCCCGTCGCCGCGATGCGTCCCGCCGCGGCGAGTTCCCGCAAGATCTGCCGCACGTCGGGCTCGCTGGCTCCTGTCAGCCGCACCAGCTCCGCGTGAGCGAGCGGACCCGGTCCAAGCAACTGCACCACCCTGTCGCCAAGCGTCGACTCGCTGGCCGCAGCCACCTGCTGGCGGGCTTCCTGCCCCGCGAGGTCCACCACCCGCAGACCCGGTGCAGCGACGCGCGCAGCCTGGGCGAGCGAAGGGTGGCAGGTGAAGAAGAGTGCCTGGCGCCCAGGTTCGCGCGCGAAGCGGGCCACCACGTCGAGCAGCGCGGCCTGCCGCTTCGGATCGAAATTGACCGCGATGTCGTCGAGCACGAGCGGCAGCGCCGCCACCCGTTCGCCGTAGGAGGCGGCGAGACCGAGGCGCAGGGCCAGATAGAGTTGCTCCTGCGTGCCGCGGCTGAGCTCCTCCGGCTGCTTCTGCCCGCCACCCTGGGCCATAGCCACCAGCCCCTGCCCGTCGCTCCGCTGGCGCACCTCCTGATACACCCCGGCGGTGATCTGCCGGAAAGCGTCCGAAGCGATCCGCAGCACGTCCGGCTGGCGACTTTGCACGTAGACGTCGAGTGTCCGCTCGAGCAGGCGCTGGGCGAGCGCCTGGGCCCGCCAGGCCTGCGCGGCGCGCCTGAGCTCCTCCTCGAGTTCCGCACAGCGCCCCGCCAGGGCCGGCACATCGGCAGACTCCGCGATCTCCACGCGCAGGCGCACAAGGTCCTGGCTCTCGCGCACGAGCTGATCCCTCTGCTGCTTCATCTCCTCCAGGCTCCGCGCCATGTCGGCGCTTTGCGCGAGCCAAAGCTCTGGACTGCCATCCTGCAGCTCCGCGGTCAGCAGGCCCTCCTCCCGGCCGACCTGATCGCGGAAGGCGGCGAGCGCGAGATCCCGGTCATGCTGGCGCCGCTCGTAGGCCTCGCGCTCCGAGCGCCAGGCCTCGAAGGCAGCGACATCCGCCAGGGCCGCCTCCCCGAAAGCTGTGGCCAGCACGGCGTCGGCCTCCTCGTGCCTGGCCAGGGCCTGCGCCAAGGCGGCCTCGCCCCGTAGCTGCTCCTCGCGCATCAGACGCAAGGCCGTCTCCTGTCCCAGCGCGGCCTCGAGCGGCGCTGCCAAGGCCGCAATCGCCTCGGCAAGCGCTGCGCGGAACAGCGGCGGTTCGCCGCCAAGCTCACGCAGGATGCGTTCGGCCCGAACCTGCCATGCGGCGATCTCGGCATCTTCCGCCGCCTGCAGCCCAAGCAGGTCCCCCAGTTTCTCCTGCGCCGCCCTGAGGGCCTGTACGCCGCTGAGGTACGACGGGACGTGCTGCGGGGAGACGTCGCTCGGCACGCCAAGCGACGCGAGCTGCGAGGCAAGCCCTGCGCGCGCCTCGCTCTCGGCCGCCAGCGCCGCCTCGAGACGTTCCTGGCACTCGGCGCGTTGGCGCAGCGCGGCCCCCTGTTCGGCCTGGGCCGTCCGCACGCGTTCGCGCACAGCCTGCGCAGCCGTGACGCGCCCCAGCCCCGCGTGCAGGTCGGCGATGGCCTGGGCGGCAGCGTCCGCAGAGAGGGGAGTCGCAAGTCCGAGCTCCCCGGCAGACTGCGCAGCCTCGGCCCTGGCCCGGCGCAGGTCCCGCCCCGGCGGACCGAACAGGAGGACAAGCAGGGCGAGCAGGCCAAGCGGCGCGAGCACCATCAGGTCCGTGGCGCGAAGAGCCGCCGCGGCGAGCCCGGCCACCAGGATGGCAAGCGCCGTCAGGATCGGCGCGAGCAGTCCCGCGCGCCGGCGCGCGGCCCGTTCGATCGCATCTCTGTGCCGTGCCAGCGCGGCATCCTTCGCGTGGTAGTCCTCGACACCTGGCACGTCGGCATAGCCCTGTGCCTCAGCCGCTGCGCCGGCGAGCGCTGCCTCGGCGTCCGCAAGCCGACGCGCGGCGCCCTCCGCCTCCGCCTCGCGCTGCAGGCGGGCCTGTCCAAGTTCGCGCAACCCGGCGAGCTTCGCGTCGACCGCGCGCAGGCTTGTCTGCTCGACGGGCGGCACATCCTCCAGTTCCTCGACGCCGATCTGCGCCGCCGCCTCGGCCGAGAGCGCCCGCTGCGCCGCGATGTCGCGGCCAAGCTGCTCCAGGCGCTGCATGCGGCTGCGCTGCAGCGGCGTCTCGGAGGCGATCGCCCTGATCGCCGGCGCCGCCTCGAGCAGGCGACCGTCCAGGAGCTTTTGGGCGGCGGCGACGCGCTCCGCCTGTTCGCGGGCGAGGGCCTGCACGCGCTCGAGCTCCGCCTTGGCGCGCTCGCTCTCCACCTGGCCGGCCCGGATGCGGTCCACAAGTTCGGCCGAGATGGCCTTGGGCTCGCCGATCTCCGCCATCTCCTGCTCGAGCCGCCCAAGCCGGTTCCAGGGCACGTATAGGGACTCCAGACGGGCGAGGTGCCGCTGTCGCGCCGCGAGCTCCGCCATCTGCCGCTCCAGTTCCTCCGCCTGGTGTTCCGCAGCCCCCAGACTCGCCTCGATCTCCTCGAAGCGGCCGGCCAGCGCCATGGCCTGCGCCAAGTCGCGACGCGCCGCGAGCAACTCCTCGCTCAGCTTGTTGATGACGCCCTCGCGCGAGCGCGGGCGCAGGTATGCCTCGGCACCCTTGCGCAACTGCTGCAGCACGCTGGCCGCGCTGCGGCCGGCGCCGGTGATGCCCGCCGAATAGAGGCGGTCTCGCACCTCGTCCTGGCTGAGCGTCTCGAGGTTCGTCAGTTCGAACAGGCTGAAGGCGAAGACATTTCGGAAGATCTCGCCGTCGAGACCGCCCAGCCGCTGTCGGAGCGCATCCTCGCCGAGCTGTCGCCCGTCGGGCGCGTAGAGCCTTGGCGGCTGCCCCTGCAGCCGCTCGAGGGTCCAGATCCCCTCCGCATCCTCGAAGCTCAGCCTGCCGCCGTGGCGTCCGCCCTGGAGCGGCAGGTACCTCTGCTGCTGCCCGCGGGGAAAGCCGAAGAGCATGAAGCGCAAAAACGCGAGCAGCGTCGACTTGCCCGCCTCGTTCGGGCCGAGCAGCACGGTGAGCCCCGTCGGCAGCTCCGTGAGCGCCATGCCGCGGAAGATGCCGAAGCCTTCGATCTCGAAGCCGCGCAGGATCATCGGGCGTCGCCCCCCGCAAGCAGCCGAAGACAGATGTCCTCGGCGTCGCTGAGTACTTCTGTCGCGGCCTGGCCCGAAGCCTGCAAGTCGCGCAGCGGGAAGCGCGCCAGTTCCTGGTCGAATTGGCGCATCAGCCTCAGAAGCTCTTCGGGGTCGGCCCGGAGGCGGTCGCCTTCCGCGAGGACCTCGGCCGCCAGGTCCTGTCCGGCGCGGATCTCGTCGCGGCGGATGGGAGCGCTTGTCGCCAGCTCAAGGGCATCCCACCATGAGAACGGCTCCGCCTGCAGCCCGTCCTCACGCAAGGTCTGCAGGATCTCCGACTGCCTCAGCTGCAGCTCACGCTCGGCGCCAAACTCGCCGATCAGCCTCGCGCGCAGGACGACGGCCCGTCCCACCGCAGCCTGCCTCGCCTCCCCCGCCGCGACCTCGAGGCGGTCGATGGCCTCCTGGACGTCCGCCGCGCCCGTCAGGTCCACCTGAAGCATCTCGAAGCGGATCCGGTCCAGTTCGGCGAAGCGGGGCGGCTCCGCAAGGCCCAGGGCATGGTCGCAGGAAAGCACCATGGCGCCTTTGGGGCCCAGTTCCCCGCCGGCAGGGCTGCGGCCCTGCAGCACGCCGGGATAGGCCGCCCACGGCCCTCCCTCCAGCAGGATCCTGCGCCGATGGACATGGCCGAGCGCCCAGTAGTCCATGCCCGCCTGCCGCAGATCGTCGAGGCTGCAAGGCGCGTACTGGGCATGCTCCGGGTCGCCCACGTTGCAGTGCAGGAGCCCGATCTGCAGGCCGCCACCCCTTCGGTGGAAGAGCCGCGCGAGGTTGCGGCTCTCCTCCCGCTCGCGGAACGAGATGCCGTGCACGGTGGCGAGGGTCACGCCGTCCACCTCCACGGGGACGGCGTGCACATCGTCGGCGGGGAACACTACCGTGCCTGCAGGCAGGGCGTCGCCGTCGCCCCACTGCGAAAGGGGGTCATGGTTGCCGTGGACGATGAAGGTGCGCACGCCCTGGCGTCCAAGGCGTTCGAGACCGCCGCGCAGACGACGCTGCGCGCGGATCCCCCGCTCGGAACCGTCGTAGATGTCGCCGGCCAGCAGCAGGATCGACGCCCGCTCCCTCAGGCAGAGGTCGACGAGGTCGTCAAAGGCGTCGAGCGATGCCTCCCGCAATGCCTCCGCAACCAAGGGTGCCATCCTGCCCAGGCCGCTGCATGGTGTATCGAGATGAAGATCGGCGGCGTGCACAACGGTGAAGCGCACGGCTCGGGCCTCCTCGGCAAACGCTGAATGCCTCTGGACGCATCAATTTCCTGTGGCAGGGCCAACCTCCTGTCGGCGAAGCCGCGGGTTGGTTGCTCCACTATTCCCGAAGTGCTATGTTTCTCATAGTTATACCTCACATCCAGGGAGGAGAGAACCTCGTGAACGACAGCACCATCCGCATCGGCGGCATCTCCGGCAGTCTGCGCAAGGGCTCATACAATCTCATGCTGCTGCGCGCGGCAGCCGATCTGATGCCTGAGGAAGTCCAGTACGAGGAGATCCCGATCGGCGATCTGCCTCTTTACAACCAGGACCTCGACGGCGACAGGCCACCCGAGGCCGTGGAGGTGTTCCGGGAGCGGGTCAAGCGTGCGGACGGCCTGCTCTTCGCGGTGCCGGAGTACAACTACTCGCTCACGGGGGCGCTCAAGAACGCTCTCGACTGGGCCAGCCGCCCTGTCACCGACTCTGGCCTCTTCGACAAGCCCGCGGCGATCATGGGGGCCTCACAAGGCACGTTCGGAACCGTGCGGGCCCAACTCCACTTCCGGCACGTCGCGGTGTTCACGAACATGCACCTCGTCAACAAGCCCGAGATTCTGGTGCGCGACCCCCAGGCGAAGTTCTCGCCCGACGGCCGCCTGCAGGACGAGGACACCCGCAGGCTCCTCTCCCAGTTGGTGACGGAGCTCGTCCGCTGGACGAAGGTACTGGCGCCCGCCGCGACCCTGCGCTAGAGCGGCCAGGGCGGGGAGCGCGGCGGGAGCGCGACCCCTGCCCTAGGCGTGCGGCCAGGTGCCCCTGATGCGCGACGGCGCGAAGGTCGGCGCGGAGGTGGCAAGGCTTCTGGGCCATGGAGTGCGGGACTCGGCGAATTCCCGCACCGTCCTCAGACGGCTCGCATCGCACCAAACCGCGGCCGCTTGTCGCCGACGCGGCCGCCGGTGTACGGTGGGTGCGGTGATGCGAGGCGTCTGGGAGGCCTTTTTATGAAGTGGGTAACGCGCAAGAACGCCAACGTCGACCGGATCGCCTGCCCCTGGCTGATCTCCCGCTTCGTCGATCCCGAGGCCGAGTATCTCTTCGTGCCGGGTGACGAGGTCATGACCGTCGCGGAGCGCGAAGGTGCCATCCCGTTCGACGTCAAGGGTGTCGAGCTCGGCCACGTCGACGGACGCTGCAGCTTCGAATCGATCATGCGCAAGTACGACCTCGGGGACCCGGCGCTCGAACTCCTTGCCAAGATTGTGCACGGCGCCGATGTGGCGGACGATCGCGACATCGTGCCGGAAGCGGCTGGGCTCTACGCTGCGGCCAACGGCTTCGCGCTCCTGCACGGCGACGACGACCATGCCAAGATCCGCCTCGAGACGCCGCTCTACGATGCCCTCTACCGCTGGTGCCAATCCCGGGTCGGGGCCTAGTTTCCTGCTGCGACGCATGGCATCGCCAGACGGCGGAAGAGACGCGCGACGCATCCTCTGGGCGACCGCCCTGCGCAACTTCGGCTACGGTCTGGTCTCGGTCGAAGTGGCGCTCTACTGGCGCGGACACGGCATCCCAGCCATCGAGATCGGCCTCCTCTTTACAGTCGCGCTGCTCGCCAGCGGCGGCATGAGCGCCTTGGCGGGCCGTCTCGGCGCCGCGCTCGGCAGGCGCCGCACCCTGCTGCTGCTCTCTCTCGGCATCAGTCTCGGCGGCGTCCTGCTCGCCACCAGCAGCGCTCTGCCGGTGCTTGCGCTCGCGAGTCTTCTCGCCACATTCAGCCCGACCGGCAAGGACGTCGCGGCCATGCTGCCGCTCGAGCAGGCGGCCCTGGCCAATCTGAGCGCCGGCGACCGCCGCATGACGCTCTACGCCCGCTACAACATGACAGCCGCGCTCGCGGGGGCCTTCGGCGCACTCGCGGTCGCCGCCCTTCCTCCCGGCCTCAGCGGCGCTCCGGCATTCTGGCTCTACGCGGCGATCGGCCTCGGTATCGCCAGCCTCTACAGCGGCCTTTCGCCTGCAGTCGAGGAGGGAGGCGGCGAGGGCAAAAACAGGGGCTCGGGCCGCCTAGTCCAAAGCCGCGGCATTGTCCTGCGCCTGACGGCGCTCTTCGGCGTCGACGCCCTCGCAGGCGGCCTGGTCGCGCAGGGCATCGCGGTGCTCTGGCTGCATGAGCGCTTCGGCATCGCCGCCGGCGCGGCCGGAGTGCTGTTCTTCGCGACGAACCTCGCCATGGCCCTCTCGCAACTCGCGGCGCCCTACCTTGCGCGACGTTTCGGGCTTCTCAACACCATGGTCTTCACGCATCTGCCGTCCAACATTCTGCTGCTGCTCGTCGCCTTCGCGCCCAACTTCCCCCTGGCCGCCGCCCTGCTCGTCCTGCGCAGTCTCCTCTCGCAACTGGACGTGCCGACGCGGCAGGCCTACACGATGGCGCTCGTGACCCCCGAAGAACAGGGCGCGGCGGCGGGGGTGACGGCCGCGGTGCGCGGCACGGCGTCCGCCGTTTCGCCCGCGATCACGGGCCTCGCCCTTTCGCTCGCCGCCATGGGGCTGCCTTTCATCCTCGCCGGGGCGATGAAGTCCCTGTACGACCTCGCGCTCTGGGCCGTATTCCGCGGGGTGCCGATCCAGCAAGGCGAAGGGGGAATGTGAGTCGCACCCACGGCTGTCACCGCCCGCCGGGACTGCCACCCTCGGTTGCTGCGCCGTCGGCCTCGCTCAGCTGCGTCACCGAGCGGCGCACGATGTCGGCACCGGCGACGAGAGGCGTGAGCGGTCCCTGATGCAGCAGCAGCACCCGGTTCTGCGCGCGGCTCGCGAGGACGAAGAGATCCGAGGCCCTTTGGGGCGTGGCGGGCAAGGTGCGGGCGTCCGCGCCGAGGACGAGCACGAGGTCGAATTCAAGTCCGGCCGCCTCTGTGCGCGTGCCGATGAAGGGCTCGCGCCCCTGCGGGAAGGCAGCTCTGCGCGCTTTGGCGCGAACGTCCTCGCTGCGCGCCGGGTCTGCGCACAAGATCGCGGCGGTGGTGCGCGGCAGGGCCTGCAGGAGCTGCACCGCCGCCGCCGCGATGTCGAGCCCGGCCGCGATCTCCACCGCCACGACAGGCGGCGCCTCGCGAGCGATCGCCTCGATCGGGAGGAACGGCAGCTCCATCTTCGGGCCAAGCACGTTGAGCAGCGCCACGATGGCCGGCGTCGACCGGTAGTTGATGCCGAGGTAGCGCACGAGGGGCTGGGCGAAGCCGAGCCGGGCGAGCTCGCTCCAGTCCCCCAGCCCGGTGAGGAGCGGATCGCGTTGCGCCAGGTCGCCGAGCACGGTGAAGGTTGCGTCCGGAACGGCGCGGCGCAGCACCTCGTAGGCGAGGGGCGCCACGTTCTGCCCCTCGTCGACCACGACATGGTGCAGGCCGCGCAGCCGCCGGCCTGTCAGCACGAGGCGCCAGTAGGCGAGGGCCGGCAGGTCGCCCAGGCCAAGGCGCGGGTTGTCGCCCCTCGCCCGCAGCAGCGCGAGCTGGGCATCAGGCGGCGAGACGGGCGGCAGATGACGGTCGACGAGGCCCGACGCCTTGGCATCGATCTCGGCCTCGACCCGCCTGTATCGGGTCTTGTCGCTCTCGTCCCAGCCGATCGACAGTTCGCGCAGGATGCGATCCTTCGCGGGGCGGGCGATCCGCTCGCGCAGCGCGCGGCGCATCTCGTCGTAGGCGTCGGGGGTCAGGCTTTCGCACGCGGCCTGGAGGTCAGACTGCTCGATGCGCCAACCTTCCCCCGCAACCGGCGCGGCGGCGGCCAGCCCGCGAAGCCCCTCGGCCACCCTGCCCTGCAGCCATTCCTCGATGGCCCGCTTGAAATCCGCGTGGCCGCGCCGCGGATCGGACGACTGCCCCGGCAGATCGACCCCGGCATACTCCGCGAGCCACCCGTCGACCGACTCCTGCCGAACGCCCTGCACACCGAAGCTCGGCAGGACGGCCTCCATGTATTCCACAAGGGCCCGGGACGGCGAAAGGATGAGACAGGCGTCCGCCTTCAGGCGGCGACTTGGGTCGGTGGCCGCATCGGTCACGAGGTAGGCTACGCGCATTTGCCCGATCTGCGTCTTGCCCGAGCCCGGCACGCCGTGGACGACCAGCAATGGCACCCGCTCGAAGATGGCCTGGCTCTGCTGCCGGCCGATCGTGCGCACGATGCTGCCCGCCTTCTCCCCCGCCATCGCCAGCACGCGGCCGAGGAAGGGGTCGCCCGACACGACGCCTGTCGCGCCGTAGCCAGAAAGCGCATCGCCCATGTCGACGATGCGCAGGTCCTTGATCTCGAAGCGGCGCTTCAACAGGGTGCGTCCGCGGAACGCCCCCACCTCGATCAGCTCCGGCTGCTCCGCGAAGGCACGCGCCATGGGTACCGTCCAGTGGATCATCTGCGCGCCGCCTGCGGCGGACAGGTCTGTCCAGTCGTCGAGCACCTCCGAAAGGTAGTAGCGCTCGATCTCCTCCTGTCCGTCCGCACGCACGTCCATGCGTGCGTAGTACGGTCGCTGGCGCCAGATCACCACATGCTCGAGATCGGCGATGCGCTCGCGCCGGTAGGCGGCAAGCCGCCATGCGACGGCGTCCTGCGTGCGCCGGAATTCGGCCTCGCGTGCCAGGCGCTCCTCGCGCGTCGCGTCGAGCAGATAGGTCAGGCCCTCGACGGTGGCGTCGAGTACCTCCTGCTCCTCGGCCAGCGTCAGGAAGCGCCCAGGCTCGGTGTCCCCCATGTTTCCCTCCCTCTCCCGCCCGCAGGACACGGGCAAAGGGCCGTGCGCAAGGACGCACGGCAGTGAGGGTGTTATTCTACTAGGCCGCCCGGGAAGGACGCAAGCGGTTCGGCGCCCCTTCGCCGCCGCCCGGGGCCCTATGCGGACAGCCTGCGCCCGGCGACGCTCGCACCATGGCCCCCTCGCGTGCACCACGCGCCCTGCGGCCATCCGGCCGCGGCGTGGCAGGCGCGTTCCTGCAGCAGCGCGAGACGGCCGCCGTTCGAGGCGAAGCGCCGGCTGAGGTCCCCGTGGCGCGCCGGACCGGGCAGGCAGGGGCCATACCAGGCGCTATCTCCCCACTGGCAACCGGTCCGACACTCGCCCGCGCCCCGGCCGCTTAGGGACGCGATCCTTGCGACTCCTCACTCGCGTGGGCGAGGACGGAAGTCAGACGGTGCGGTGCGCCAGGGGGCGGCCGTAGCCATCCGTCATGCTGTCGGTGGCGATCAGGATGATGTCGATCAGCCACCACACGCCAAGTCCGCCGAAGGTGATCAGCTTGAGTATGCCGGTGCCGATATGGCCCATATAGAAGCGGTCGACGCCGAGGTTGCCGAGGAAGATCGAGAGCAGGAGGGCTACGAGCCAGTCCTTGGCCAGCGGGTCATAGGTGCGCAGTCCGGTCGGGACCCCGCAGTGGACGCAGACGACCGCCCGCGCATCGATCTCCTTGCCGCAGGCTCGGCAGAAGGCGCGCTGACCCGGATCGGATGACGTGCCCATGGTCTCACCCCTCACATTGCAGACCAGCTCCGGTGGCGCCGGGTTTCAGAGTCGACGACGGATCTCCGGTCCAGCCTCCGGCGGCTGCAGATCAAGGTCCTGGTCGACGCGCCTTGCGAAGATCACGTGGTCTTGCCAGTGGCCCGCGATCTTGAGATAGCCGGGGGCGAACCCCTCGCGGCGGAAGCCGTTCTTCTCGAGCACGCGCTGCGAGGCCTTGTTCCACGGCAGGGTCGCCGCCTGGAGCCGGTGGAGGCCGAGCAGGCGGAAGCCGATCTCGCAGCCGATTGCGGCCGCCTCCGTCATCAGCCCCTGCCCCTCGTGCCTATGGTCCAGTGCGTAGCCGACGTAGGCGTTCTGGAACACGCCGCGAACCACGTTGTTCAGGTTGAAGCGGCCGATCAGGCGCCCACCTTGCTGCAGAAATATGCCGAAGTGGTAGCCTTGGTCGCGCGCGGCGCGCTCAAGGTAGCTGGCGATGTGGGCCTCCTGCTCCGGCAGAACAAGTTCGCGCTCGTCCTGGAGCGGCTCGTACGGTCGCAGAAACTCGAGATTGTCGCGGCGGTAGCGGAGAAGCTCCTGCGTGTGGTCGCGGCGCAGGAGTTCCAGATAGACGCGCGGCCCGGTGAAACGCCTTGACGGCTCGATCGGCATCGTCATCCGCTCCCTGCGCCGGACGGCTGCCCATCCGGACCGGATTGTTATCGCGCAATTCGTGCGGCCTCGTGTCGAAACCTGCGCTCCTCGCGCGCCAAGGAGCGTTTGACCCGAGGCAGGTGCCAACGGATGCGTGGGCGAAGCCAGGGCGCCATATGCACGACATCGGCTCCAAAAAGCCAGCCCTGCTGCGCGAGCGCGACATCCGCTGGTTCCTGTCCGGTCGTCTCGTGGCCGAGATCGGCTCGCGCATCAGCCGCGAGGGCCTGCCGGTCACCGCCATCCTCACCCTCGGCACCGGCGCTCTCGGGCTCAGCGTCCTGGCGGCAGCCACGCAGTTGCCGGGCCTTCTCCTTTCGGCGCACGCCGGCGCCCTGACGGACCGCATGCGGCGCCGTCCCCTCCTGATCGCCTTGGACCTGGCGCGCTTCCTGCTGCTGCTCGCGGTGCCGGTGCTCAGCGCCATCCACCTGCTTGCGCTTTGGCAGCTCGTCGCCGTATCCCTGCTCGTCGCCGGCATCGGCTTCGCCTACAGGATTGCCGATCAGGCCTATCTGCCGGCCCTGGTCGGGCGGGCGCGCCTCGAGGAGGGCAACCGACTGGTCTATGCGGCCGGGAGCATAGGCGAGACGACCGGCCCCGCGGTGATGGGCGCACTTGTGCAGGCGCTCGGGGCACCGGCTGCCATCCTCTTCGATGCGATCGCCAATCTCGTATCGGCGCTGACCATCCTGAAGATCAGGCGCCCGGAACCTGCCACGGCGGCAACGCCTGAGGGCCAGCCGCTGCCCAGAGCAGCGCAAGGCCTGCGGGTGGTGATGGGTCATCCCCTGCTTCGCCCGCTCGCGACCGTCCTGGCCGTCTCGAGTCTCTTCGGCGGAGCCTTCGCCGCGCTCTACGAACTGTACGCCCTGCGCACCCTGCACCTGGGACCTTTGGCCCTGGGCGTCCTGGTGACGCTCGGCGGCGTCGGCTCGCTGATTTCGGCGGCCATCTCGCAGAGTATCGTAAGGCGCCTTGGCATCGGCAAGACCCTGACTCTCAGCATGCTCGCCAGCGGTCTTATCGGCCTGTGCGTTCCCATTGCGGGCGGCGGGTTCGTGCTGGCCTTCGCCGCATTGGCGATGGCACAGCTGGGCGGCGATCTCAGCGGTACGCTCTACGAGCTCAACGAGACCGTGCTGCGCCAGAGCCTGACGCCCGACAGCTGGCTCGGCCGCGTCAACGGCGGGATGCAGTTCTTCGGCGGGCTGTTCGGGCTCGCCGGCACCCTGCTCTTCGGTCTGCTGGCGGAGTCGATCGGGATACGGGTGGCCTTCTGGGTAGCGGCACTCGGCGACCTCGTGCTCGCCCTGTGGTTCCTGGGTACGGCGGTAGGCCGCATCAGCCTGCCGCCGGCTCCGGACGAAGCCGCTTTCCGGCGCGCCTGAGCCGTTCTTCTTGGCCTCCTGGCCATCAGCCGTGCATGTGGACAACGAGGGTCAACGCAAGGAGCGCAGCCGCAAGTACCGGCAGCGTCAGGGTTAGGCCGACACGAAAGTAGTAGCCCCAGCCAATGCGCATGCCGCGGCGCTCCAGCACATGGAGCCAGAGCAGAGTCGCGAGAGATCCGATCGGCGTGATTTTCGGTCCGATGTCGCTGCCCACGACGTTCGCCAGGGCGAGGCCAGTGCGCAGTGCCCCGTGCAACGGCGCCGCGTGGATGGCGAGCGCCGTGACCATGACCGTCGGCAGGTTGTTCATGGCGGACGAGAGCACGGCGGCGGCGTAGCCGGTGAAGAAGATGCCAGCCAGCGAGCCGCCGCCCGCCGCCCATGCGATGGCCTGGGCAAGGAAGCGCGTCAGACCCGCGTCGCGCAGGCCGAAAACCACGAGATACATACCGACGGAGAAGACGACAATGCGCCATGGGGCCTCGCGCACCAGCGCCCGGAGCGACACGGCCGGACTGCTCCTCGCGAGCCAGAGCAGGATGACGGCGGCGAGCCCGGCCACCAGCGAGACGGGCAGCCGCAGCGACTGGCTCAGCAGATAGCCGACCAGGAGCATCGCGAGAACGTACCAGGACGCGCGGAACAGCCGCTGGTCACGAATGGCTGCAATGGGCGGCGGCAGTTCCGCGACCGCCACGGCCTGCGGCAGGTCCCGGCCGAACAGAAGGTAGAGAGCGAGCAGCGATGCCAGGAAGGCGACAAGGTCCACCGGCAGCATGCGCAGGGCATAGCTGACAAAGCCGATGTGGAAGAAGTCCGCCGACAGGATGTTGACGAGGTTGCTCACCACGAGCGGCAGAGAGGTGGCGTCAGCGATGAAGCCGCCCGCCATGACGAAAGCGAGGACGGCGCGCCGGTCCAGGCGCAAGGCCCGCACCTGCTCGTAAACGATCGGGGTGAGTATGAGCGCCGCGCCGTCGTTCGCGAAGAATGCGGCGACGCCGGCGCCAAGCAGGAGCGTGAGTAGAAAGAGCCGGCTGCCGCTGCCTCTGGCGGCCCGCATCATGTGCAGCGCAGCCCACTCGAAGAACCCCGTGGCGTCCAAGACGAGCGAGATCAGAATGAGCCCGACGAAGGTCAGGGTCGGGTCCCAGACGATGCCCACAACCTCGCGCAGGTCCCGCAGTGTGACGACTCCGAGCAGAAGGGCGACAATGCCGCCTGCGGCCGCGCTCCACCCGATCGAGAGACCCCATGGCTGCCAGATGACAAGGACAAGTACGGCCACGAACAGCGCAACGGCGAGAGCGGCGTGCACAGGTGCCCTCCCAGGCTCAACAGATCTGCTGCAAAAACCGTCAGGGTGGACGGGTGGCACGGACCCGCAGGCAACTGTCTGATGTCGGGGCGTGCCGGTGAAGGTGTGCTCGGCCGGTCCGACAAGCCCAGACCCGGATGTGGCGCAGGGGCGTCCCTCGTCCAGACTAGGGTCACCGGTTGCAGCGGTCAACGCTTCCAGGCGCCTTCAGGCACAATTCACAACATAACTTGTCGACACAGCGCGAAAGCAGGCAGGATCCGACCGCCCGGCAGCGAAAACTCGAGTCCAGGCTGTTCTCCATCTTGACAAGTTCCCTGGCCTGTGATGTATTTGATACTTTGTGTGGCATCATGCCATCCTTGTACCATGTAGCTTGCGGAGTCAGCCCCACCCACCAGCGCTCGCGCAGCCGGGCACCGGTAGGACCGTCGGCGCGCAGGCCGCCCCCCACTGGCGGAACGCGCCTTCTGTCCTTCACCGGCTGGCGGTCGCTTCAATGGAACGAAGGTTGTGATGCGTAGATGGATCAGAGGCCGTTTTCGGATCTCCCCGACCTCGTGCCCGGGGAGCGGCATGAGGATGAACATGACCTGGTGACAAGCGAACGGGCCGTAGGCACTAGGAGCCTTGAAGACCTGCCGCTGATGCCCGAGGCCGAAGAGGAAGAGACCGCGGAGGGCGCCGACGCCGCGTCCCCCGAGGATCAGCTCGAGATCAGCGTGCCGGATGGCATCGCCCTCGACGACCCTGTACGCATGTACCTCAAGGAGATCGGCCGCGTGTCCTTGCTGACCGCCAAACAAGAGGTTGAGCTGGCGCGGCGGATCGAGGAAGGCGACGAGTCCGCAGCCAAGAAACTCGCGGAGGCAAACCTGCGTCTTGTGGTCAGCATCGCCAGGCGCTACGTCGGCCGCGGCATGCACTTCCTGGACCTGATCCAGGAAGGCAACCTCGGCCTGATGAAAGCCGTTGAGAAGTTCGACTACCGCAAGGGCTTCAAGTTCTCCACGTATGCCACCTGGTGGATCCGCCAGGCCATCTCGCGCGCCATCGCCGACCAGGCGCGCACCATCCGCATCCCTGTCCACATGGTCGAGACGATCAACCGCCTCGTGCGGACGCAGCGTCAACTGCTGCAGGACCTGGGCCGCGAGCCGACGGCGGAGGAGATCGCCGACGAGATGGACGTGTCTGCGGAGCGCGTGCGCGAGATCATCAAGGTGGCACAGGAGCCGGTCTCCCTCGAGACGCCGATCGGCGATGAGGGCGACTCGCATCTGGCGGACTTCATCGAGGACGAGGACGCGGAGTCGCCGGCCGACGCCGCGAGCTACCTTCTGCTGCGCGAGCAGATCGGCGAGGTGCTCGCGACAATGACGCCGCGCGAGCAGAAGGTTTTGGAGTTGCGCTTCGGGCTCGAAGACGGCCGCGCGCGCACGCTCGAGGAGGTCGGGCACGCGTTCGGCGTCACGCGCGAGCGCATCCGCCAGATCGAAGCCAAGGCCCTCAGAAAGCTGCGCCACCCGAGCCGCGCCAAGCAGCTCAAGGATTTCCTCGAGTAGCCGCGTCGCGAGGCGAGGCGGCGCCGAGGCAGGCCGCTTTGCGCCCTTGCCGGGCTTTCAGCATGCTCTGGTGCTTCCGCTCCAGAAAACCTAGCGTTTGTTGGGTCCGCAAGTTTTCCTTGATTTTTCGCTCTCTCGCACGTCGCAGCGTGTTCCATGAATATTCCTCTCCGCAGAGTCGGAGTTGCGACTTCGAGAGTCC
>JAJZQO010000089.1 GCA_021847575.1 Bacillota bacterium
TGAAGATGTACGTCTTGCCGCCGTTCGTGATCTGCCAGCTCTTCGCAAGGCCCGGCACCACCTTCGTGTTGCCGACGCCGTACGCCGTCAGGCCGTCGTATAGCGTGCCCAGGATGTAGCCCGAGTCGTTGTCGAGCGTCACGGCCGGATCGAGGCCGACGGGGTCCGCGGACACCTCGATCGACAGCGTGCCGCCCTGGACGGGCGTTGCCGCCTGGGCCGGGATCTGCGCGCCGAAGCTCGCCAGGGAGACCATGAACGCGGCAGCCGCACCTGTCAGGAGACGCTGCCAGTTCGTCTTCACCACGGGGCACCTCCAAACTGCAAGGGATGCCTAGCCAACGGATCGCACATCGCCAGGGTCCGGTCCGACGCCGCCCTAAGCCTCCTTCCGCACATCGCGCCGCGACCATGTGTATGAACTTACGAATTCAGTCAATTCGGCGATGCCGCTGCCGTTCCTGCCTTTCGGGGGTGACGCGGCGCACTTTTCTTTGGTAACGCGCGCACCCGCGTGAGCCCTTGCCAATGCTGCCTTCGCAGGCATTCGGACCCACACCGCCCGCGTTCCCTGACGTTTTTCGCCGTCGCCGGCACCGTCCGCAGCCGCGTTTTATGGCACGTGAGCAGCCTGAAGCAGGGATGGCCGGACGGCCCTGGCCGCAGGTGCTTTATGCCATATGCGCTGCATTCCGAACAGAGTTGAAATAGTCGTTGGTAGACCAAAATCGGGACATCCCGTGCGGTCACCTGTCAGTCTCAAGGAGGCGAGAGATTCAGTGATGCGGTTCAAGCGCTATCTGTGGACGCTTGCAAGTGTGGCCGCGCTGCTTGCGATGGGCGGCGGCGCCACGGCCAGCGCGGCTTCCGCGCCCGCGCCGAAGTTCATCACGATCGGAACGCTCTACGCGGGCTCTGGCAACTATGCGACTTCATCCCTCCCCGAACTCGCGGGTCTCAAGTTCTGGATCTCGCAGGTCAACGCCAAGGGCGGCGTGTACGTCAAGGCGTACCACAAGAAGATCAAGATCCGCCTCGTCGACTACAACGACCAGAGCGACCCGAACACGGCGACCACGCAATACGCGCAGCTGATCACGCAGGACAAAGTCAACATCCTCGTGTCCGACTTCGGCTCGGTGCTGACCGCAGCGGCCGTGACGGTGGCCAAGGAGCACAAGATGGTGCTCTTCGACCCAACCGGCACCGGCTCGAGCTTCTTCACGCCGCCGAGCCCGTACATCGTGCTCACGAGCCTGCCGACCTCAGCCGTTTGGCCTGACTCATTCGCCAAATACCTGATCGCGCTCGGCAAGAAGAGGGTCGCGATCGTCTACGCGACCAACGACTTCGACGGCGCCCAGGACGCCACCCTGGTGGCCGCGCTCAAAGCCCACCACATCACGCCCGTCTACAACAACGGCGTCGACACCGCGACCAGCAACTACACCGTGATCATCCACAACATGGCGCAGACCCACCCCGACGCCGCCGTTGAGTTCGGTTACCCGAACAACGACATCACCTTCTTCCAGAACCTCTCGGCTTCGGGCGTGCACTTCCCGTTCCTGTTCACCATCTTCCCGGGCCAGCAGCTTGCCCTGCTGACCCAGAACGTCGGCGCCAAGGCACTCAGCGACACCTTCACGTACCCCACGCCGCCGCTCCTCGCGTACAACAAGGGCATTACCTACGGCCTGTCGCTGAACGCCTTCGCGAAGGCGATCAAGCCGCAGATCAAGAGCGCCCCCAACTTCCTCGACATCGCGGGCTACCAGGCGGGGCTCGTCATCCAGAAGACGCTTGAGACCTCGAAGTCCCTGAGCCAGCTCGACCTGCGCGCCGCCGCAGGCCGGATCAGGTTCTTCACGCTAGACGGGCAGTACAAGCTGGCCAAGTCCGGTGCGCAGCTCGGCGAGCTCTTGCCGGTCGCGCAGCTCCAGCCCACCAAGTCCGGCGGCGTCGCACCGGTCATCGTTTACCCGCAGTCCGTGGCGACAGGCAAGGCCGTCGCCACCCACTGAACCCTTCCGCTCGCACGCTGGCCCGGCATTCGTGCCGGGCCAGCGCGTTGAACGTGGCGGGACCCCGTCCGAAAGGAAGGCCCAAATGCTCTATGCCCTGGTGGCCGGCATCCTCTTCGGCCTGTACTACGCCTTGATCTCGCTCGGACTCAACCTGAGCTTCGGCGTACTGCGCATGGTCAATCTGGCGCACGGCGATTTCGTGATGATCGGCGGCTTCACCGCCGTAGTGCTCTACAGCAGTTGGCACGTGCACCCTCTCGTCTCTTTGGTGCTCGGTGCAGCCGCGGTGTTTGTCGTGGGCATCGCGCTGTACTACCTCCTGGTGCCGCGCATCGCCACGACGAAGGACCCCGAGATGATCTCGCTGGTGCTGTTCTTCGGCCTCTCGCAGGTCATCGAGGCCCTCGCGGTGATCCACTTTGGCAACAACGAGCAGTCGATCTTCGATCCCGTCTTCGGCACGCAGCCGGTTTCGCTGCTGGGCCAGTCGCTGCCTGCCGTCTGGCTCGTCAGCGGCCTCGTCAGCCTCGTGGCTCTCGCCCTCGTCTACCTTTACCTCTACCGCTCGCGTCTTGGCTACTCGACGCGGGCAGTGATGGCGAGCCGCGAGGAGGCCGAAGTGAGCGGCATCAACCTGCACCGGGTCTCGGCCATCGCCTTCGGCATCGGGCTCGGTCTGGCCGCCGCTGCAGGCGCGCTTGCGCCGTTCATGCTCGGCGGCATCACGCCGGACATCGGAACCGGCCTGACGACCACCGCCTTCGCCGTGATCGTGCTCGGTTCGCTCGGCAACCCCATGGGTACCATCGCAGGCGGCCTCATCTACGGCATCGCCTTGATGCTGATGCAGACCTACCTGCCGTCCTGGGCCAGCCTTTTGCCTTACGTTTTGCTCCTCCTGGTCCTGCTTGTCAGACCGAGCGGCCTCTTCGGCCGCCAGGTGCGCAGTGCGTAGGGGTGTCTGGCGCGACGGCGCCATCCTCCTCGCAGTGGCGGTCGTCCTCCTGCTGCTGCCGAAGGCATACTCCAACCAGATGCTGCTCTTTCAGCTGATGGTCTACCTCGCGCTGTCGCAGGGCGTGAACATCCTCTATGGGTTCACGGGCTACCTGCCGTTCGGTTATGTCGGCTTTTTCGGGATCGGCGCCTACGGCGCATCGCTCGCGATGCTGGACCTGCACTTCGCACCACTGCTCGGCATTCTGGCGGGGGCTGTCGTGGCGCTCCTGCTCGGCCTCCTGCTCTCGCCGCTGCTCAGGCTCTCCGGCGCGTATTTCGCCATCGCGAGCCTTGCGGCGTCGCAGGCCGTCTACCTGGTCATCGCGAACCCGTCGCTGCAAAACATCACCTACGGGCCCTACGGCATCCAGCTGCCCAACCAGTTCAACCCAATCGCAAGCTACTACACGATGGTTGTCGTGCTGCTTCTCGCGGTGGGCGTCGTGCTCTACATCCGGCGCTCGCGCTTCGGCATGGCCCTGCAGGCCATGCGCGACGATCCCGTATCCGCCGCGATGTCGGGGGTGCCGGTGGTGCGGGAGCGCATCGCCGCATGGCTGATCTCGGCGGCGCTGGCCGGCGTCGTGGGCGGCGTCTTCGCCTGGCAGACGTCGGTCTTCTATCCGGACGCCGTCTTCACGCTCTCGATCAGCATCTTCGCCATCGTGTTCGCCCTCTTCGGGGGTGTCGGCACCTTGCTCGGTCCGATGTTCGGCACGGTCGTGCTGTTCGGGATGTACAACATGATCGGCATCTCGGACCCGCAATACTTCCAGCTGATCTACGGCCTCCTGATCGTCGCGCTGGTGATCTTCCTGCCGGACGGCGTCGCCTCCCTCCTGCGAAAGAAGGGAATCCATGTCCTCTGACGTCATGCTGCAGGTGGCGGCCGTCGAGAAGAGCTTCGGCGGTTTCCAGGCCCTGCGCGGGGTGAGCCTGGACGTCGCGCAGGGCCAAGCCCTGGGACTGGTCGGGCCGAACGGCTCGGGCAAGACCACCCTGATCAACGTCATATCCGGCATCTACCGTCCCAGCGCCGGCCACGTTCGCTTCCTCGGCCGGCAGATCGGCGGGCTGACGTCGGATCGCGTCAGCCACCTCGGCATCAACCGCACGTTCCAGGTGCCCAAGCCGTTCGGATCCCTGACGGTGCGCCAGAACGTCGACGTGGCCTTGAGCCACAGCCGTCGCAGTCGCCGCAAGGCCGAGGACATCCTGGCCTTCCTCGACCTCGCCGCCATGCAGGATCGCGAGGCGAGCTCGCTCAACACGGCGCAGCAGAAGCTCTTGGACCTCGGTCGCGCGCTCGCGACAGACCCCCGGATGCTTCTGGTCGACGAGCTTGGCGCCGGCCTCAGCCCCGCCGACCTCGATATCGTCGCCGCCAAGCTGAACGCGCTGCGGCAAGAAGGCATCACCATGCTGGTCGTCGAGCACCTGCTAGGGTTCCTCGCCAAGGTGACCGACGATGTGATCGTGATGAATGCGGGCCAGGAGATCTTCTACGGCAAACTCGAGGCGGCGGCCGAGGATCCGAAGGTGGTCGAGGTCTTCCTGGGAGGCTGACACGATGGAATCGTTCTTCACCGCGCATGACATCGAGGCGGCCTACGGACGTCTGCAGGTGCTCTGGGGCGTGGATCTCACGCTCGGTCGGGGCGAGGTGGCGGTGCTCCTTGGCTCCAACGGAGCCGGCAAGACAACCCTGCTCAAGGCTCTGATGGGCCTGCGGCCCCTGCTTAAGGGTGAGATCACGCTCGGCGGGCAGCGTGTCGAGCGCCTGCGCCCCGACGTCAGGGTGCAGCGCGGCATCCACTACATGACGGAACTCGGCGTCTTCCCCAACCTCAGCGTCGACGAGAACCTGCAGGTCGGGGGATTCGGGCTCGCGCGGGCGGAACTGCGCCGCCGCATCAGGGACCTCCACGAGACATTCCCGGATCTCGGACGCCTGCACACCGCCAGCGCCGCAAGCCTTTCCGGGGGCCAGCGCAAGATGCTGGCCGTCGCCAAGGCGATCGTCGTGCCTCCCCGCCTCCTGCTGATGGACGAACCTTCGGCAGGACTGTCGCCGCGCTTCGTCGCGGAGGTGGTGGCGGTTCTGCGCAGGCTGCGCGAGGATGGCCCAACCATGCTCATCGCCGAGCAGAACGTGAAGTTCCTGGAAATCGCCGATCGCGCCTATGTGCTGGACGGCGGCAGGATCTCGTTCGCCGGCAGCGTCGCCGAGCTCACGGCCGACGACGCCGTGCGGCAGGCGTACTTCGGCGTCAGCGGTCACTGAGGGGCGCTGCGCCAGGCGGCTCGGGGCCCGACGGCCGTGGCCACTCGCTCCCTGTTGGCCGTTCGCATGTATGTCTGGCCAGCAGGGAGGATTTCCCGCGTCTGGATGGAAGCACATCACACTGAGATTGCCTCTGGAGGAGGGTGTGAACGTGCCCAGAACGATGCTTGCCTCCGGGCTGCTGGCCGCCTTGGCAGCGGCGGCGCTCGTCGCAGGGAGCGCCGGGGCGGCAAAGCCGACCGGGAGCGCGGCTGTGAGCGGCAATACCGCGCAGGCGCTCTTGGCGGAGTCGAAGAACAACGGTCCCGCTTCCCAGTCGGCGGCGATAGACATCCTGGTCGGGCTCAGCTTCCGCACGCCGTCCGGCATGCCCGCGTTGCCGCAATTCATCTTGGACACCGTGACGCCGCACAACCAGTACTTCCACAAGTACCTCACGCCGCAGGAGTTCAACCAGGACTACGTCCAGACGCCGGCGGCGATCGCGGCGCTCGAGCAATACCTCGAGAGCTACGGCCTCACGGCCAGCCAGACCAACCAGCAGGGCTACACCTCGAACGACTACCTCTATGTCGAGGGCACGGTCGGGCAGGTGGAGAACGCCTTCTCGGTGCCGGTCAACCAATACCAGTATCAGGGCCGTTCCTTCCTGGCCAACACCGGCGACCCGCAGTTGCCGACCAGCTACGAGGGCTACGACCTGCAGTCCATGGTGTCCGGCTTCTCGGGCATGATCACCCTGAGCGCCTTCCACACGATGTCGCTCACCGCCGCGAGTGCCGGTAGCACTTCCGCGGACATCACCTGCACCCTGGGTGGCTACGGCGACTGCAACGGGCCCCTCTACCTCTCGCCGCAGCAGACCCGTCAGATCTACGACGCGGGCAACCTGACCGGAGCGGGACAGACGATCGCCATCGCGACTCTCGCCCCCTTCCTGACCCAGGATCCGCCGCAGTTCTGGAAGTACTACGGCGTCGACCGCACCGGCACGCTCAAGGAGATCGGCGTCGACCAGACGATCGGCAGCGGCGGCATGTCGGGCCTGGGCCAGGGCGGCTCGGAGACGTCGCTCGACGTGGAGCAGTCCGGGTCGATGGCCCCCGCGGCCAACATCGAGGTCTACGTGGCGCCGAACACCAACAACGGCTTTGTCGACGTATTCAACGCCGTCGTCAACGGCTTCGCTGGCACGGTGCCCAACACGAGTTCGATCTCGTGGGGCGAGGCGGAGCAGTTCACGACACCTGGCTACGCGTCGCTCATCGACCAGCAGTTCGAGCAGGGGGCCGCCGAAGGCGTCTCGATGTTCGCGGCTTCCGGCGACTCTGGGGCCTACGACAGTTACGGCTACTACGGCCAGAACGGTCTTTCGGTCGACGTCCCTGCCGCCGGAGCATACGTCACGGCGGTTGGCGGAACGACGCTCGGCGCGAACGAGACTGTGGGCGTGGCGGGCATCCCGCAGCCGTCCCAGTTCGCCTGCATGCCCGAAACCGAGCAGGCCTGGGGCTGGGACTACCTTGTCGGCTGCTATGGCGACCTCGGCTTCGCGAGCCGGCAGACGGCGCAGAACGCCTTCTACCCGACAGGCTCCGGTGGCGGCTTCAGCACCTACACCCCCGAACCTTCCTGGCAGCAAAGCTACGGCGGTCCGCTCAAGAACCAGATCGGCAAGGGCGTGCCAGACGTTTCGCTGAACGCCGACCCGTTCACGGGCTACTCCATCTACGACAGCTCCTCTGTCGAGACCACGGCGTCGGCCCCCTGGACGGACGGCTGGGGCGGCACGTCCTTCGCCTCGCCCAACTGGGCTGGCATCGCCGCCCTGCTCGACCAGGCCACAAACACGGACCTCGGCTTCCTGCCGCCGCAGCTCTACGGGCTGCAGGGTCGGGGCATGCGCGACATCACGTCGGGCGACAACTGGTACTACGACGCTACCTCGGGCTGGGACGCAGCGACGGGCCTCGGCGTGCCGGATGTTGAGAATCTCGCCCAGGCCCTCGGCAAATAGCCCGGGAAGGTCCAAGACAAGTAGGGGAGCCGTCCGGCGGACGGCTCCCCTGCTTGTCGCGCCCACGCTCAGCGGCGGCTTTCAGCCAAGAGACGCCAGGTCTGGCCACCGTCCTCTGTCTCGAGCGGACCCAGATTGGTCAGGATCACCGCCCTGCCGTCGCCGAACGCCGAGACCGCCCCGCTCCCCTGCGGCAGATCCAGGCTCACCGCGGCCGGCAAATCGTAGACCTGCCAGCCCGACGGTCCCAGACGCATGATCCGTGCCTGAGCCTGGGACCAGATCGGCTGCAAGGCAAGCCAAAGGTGCCTCGCACCAGGGGACGACATGGCGACTCCCTTGAAGCTCTCCATGCCATTGCCACGCGCCTGCGTCCCGCCGGGCACAGCGATCGCCTGCCACCTGGACCCCAAGAAGCCCCAGAGCTGCGGCACGTGCTGGACGAGCGCGATCAGGTAGCCACGATCCGGCGTGGGGAACAGGGCCGATGTCGATGTCACCACCGTCGGCGTCGTGTTCGTGAGGAGCGACTGAAAGGCGTCCGGCAGTCCCTCGGCCGTCCATGTCCGGCCGCCGTCCTCCGTCTGCGCCAAGGCGAACTCAAGCGGCCAACCTGGCCCCGTGGCGAACAGCGCGGCGCCGTGCCGAGGGTCCGAAAATGCCAGGGAAACCGGCGGCGCAGCGAAGGCGCCCACCACCTGCCAGCTGCGGCCGCCATCGGCCGTCTGCCAAAGAGTCGGACTGATCCCCGCGGTGGCGAGGTAACCGTGCTCAGGACTCGTGAAGGAGAGGGCGACCGGAAGTCCGCCGCCGACCCCGGGCAGAACATGCCACGTCCGCCCGCCGTCGCGCGTGCCGACGATCGCCCTTGGCGACCAGCTCAGGCCGATGCCGTAGCCGACGCGGTCAGTCACGAAATCCACCGCGGACACCGGGAAGGGCTGGGGCAGAACCTGCTGCCAACCGACGGCGGTGCGGTGCAGGAGGTAGCCGCCCCAGACATCCTGCCCGATTGCCCAGAGATCGCCCGAGCGCACCCCGCTCACGTCGACAAAAGCCGGGCTCGGCTGATGGGCCTTGGGCGCGCCGATCTCCTGCCAGCTCACTCCGGC
>JAJZQO010000090.1 GCA_021847575.1 Bacillota bacterium
ACTCTCGAAGTCGCAACTCCGACTCTGCGGAGAGGAATATTCATGGAACACGCTGCGACGTGCGAGAGAGCGAAAAATCAAGGAAAACTTGCGGACCCAACAAACGCTAGGTTTTCTGGAGCGGGTGACGCTTTGAAGCTGTTCGACATCGTGCTGCTCTGCTACCTTGCTCTCGGCGCCCTGCGCGGCTGGGGACGCGGCCTGCTCGCGATGGCGGCAGGCCTTGCGGGTTTCGTCGTGGCGATCGTCGTGGCGCGCGTCTTTTACGGACAGCTGGCTGCGTTTCTCGACAAGCAATGGCACCTGCGGCAGGCGATCCAGGGACAGCTTGTGCATCTGTCGCCGGCGGGCAGCGGGCTGCTCGGCGCCATGCCCGCGACGCTGCACCTCACGGCTCAGGCTGTGGTGGCTGCCATCGCGTTTCTGGCAATCCTTCTGGTCGCCGAGGCCGTGATCGGCATCTTCGCCAACACCATCGGACGGCTGCCGAACCACCTACCGCTCGTGGGACCGCTTAACCGCTTGGCCGGTGCCGCCTTCGGTGCCCTAGAAAGTCTTGTGGTTGCCGCCGCGATACTGCTACTGCTGGAGCCTCTGGCGCGCTCCGGCACGCTGGGCGGCCTGTCTGTCTACATCGTGCAGGCCACTTGGGCGACGCAGATTTGGCATTTGGGCCAGCACTTCGCGCCCATGCTGGAGAAGTTGCCATGAGCCCCCGCGCGCCGCTTGAGCTGCGCGTCGGTGACGTCGTGCGCACACGCAAGCCGCACCCCTGCGGCAACGACACCTGGGAGATCACGCGCACAGGCGCCGACATCGGCATCCGTTGCACGAAGTGCGGGCGTCACGTCTTCGTGCCTCGCGTCAAGCTCGAGCAGCGCATCCGCGCCTTCATCACCCGCGGCCCGGAGCCTCCAGCCCGACAGACCCCGTAACGTTGCCCTTGTTCGCGCTTGTCTGATACACTTATGGGCGCTCCCCGCTCCGGAACACCGGAGCCTCGCCTTGCGCGTGCGCGCAGGCGTGTCCAAGGGGAGGAGGTGAACAAAGAGTTTATGGCCAAGGAGTATGAGATGGCGCTCGTCCTGCATCCCGAGTTGGACGAAGAGCGTCAGGCGGCTGTGCTTACGCGCTACCGCCAGGTGATCGAACGTCATGGCGGCGCCGTCGAGGAGCCGAACGTGTGGGGCAAGCGCAGACTCGCCTACGAGATCAACGACCAGCAGGAAGGTATCTACGTTTTCGTCCCGTTCCAGGCGGAGACAACGGCAAACGCCGAGCTGGACCGGCTCCTGCGTATCGACGAGAACGTGCTCAGGCACCTCGTCGTCGTCCGTCCGCGTCCGAACCCGCCCAAGCCGAGCCCGATGCCAGATGCCAGCCCTCGCGGCGAGGGTGTCCGCAGTGGCCCAGTGCCCGCGGGCGAGCGGCAGAGCCCGGGCCTGCCGGTGCGACGCAGCGAGGTTCAGGCGCAGCAGGCCGCCCAGGTCCAGGAGAACGCGCCCGAGGCGGAGGCGCCAGCCCCCGTGGCGGAAGCGCCAGTCCCCGTGGCGGAAGCTGAACCCCCTGTCGAGCAGCAACCTGCCCAGGAGTAGAAAGGAGGACGGCCGATGCTCAACCGCGTTATCCTGATCGGTCGGCTCACGCGCGATCCCGAGATGCGTTACACCCCAAGCGGAGTCGCTTCGGTGCGGATGTCGATCGCGGTGCAGCGGCCGTTCGCCAATCAACAAGGCGAGCGTGAGACCGACTTCATCGACCTCAAGGCTTGGCGCAAACTCGCTGAGACCTGCGCGTCGCACCTCAAGAAGGGGCGGCTCATTGCGGTCGAGGGAAGGCTCGAGGTCCGCTCGTTCGACGGGCAGGACGGCCAGCGCCGGCGGATCTACGAAGTGGTTGCCGACGACGTCCGCTTCCTCGACCGGCCCGGCACTTCCGCCGGACAGCCCGGTGGCGGCGAAGTGGAGGGTGACCCGTACAGCGCCGAGCCCGAAGAGTTCGGCGAGGACGACGAACCGGTTCCGTTCTAAGAAGGAGATGACGCGATGCGCCGAGAGCGCGGACGCCGCTCGAAGCGGCGCGTCTGCAGCTTCTGCGTCGACAAAGTGGTCGAGGTCGACTACCGCGAGGCCCAGAAGCTCAGGCGATATATCACGGAGCGCGGCAAGATCCTGCCGCGACGCATCAGCGGCAACTGCGCGCACCATCAGCGCCAGCTAACCGTGGCGATCAAACGGGCACGCAATCTGGCGCTCCTGCCGTTCACCATCGACTGACACCCTGATGAGGGAGGCGCTCATGGGCGCCTCCCTCATGCCGCTGCCGCGCCTGGAAGGATGGCCAAGGGGCCGTGACGAAGCATGCGCCGGAGAGGATGTGGGCCGTGGCGCCATTCGGCCAGAGCCAGACACTCGCCAGACATCTCAAGATCATGGATTGGCTCAAGGCGGAGCTTGTGGGGGGCGTCGCGGCGCTCTTCAAGGCGGTGGCCCTGGGATCGCAGGACGCGATTGGAGACGCCCTGGCGTCGATCGTCCTGACAACCTACGTCCTGGGACGTCGACTCGGTGTACCCTTTGCGCAGATGGAGAGCCGCGTCGCGATACGGGCGCGGGAGCTCGCGGTCTCGGGACACGAGGTCGAGCGGGCGTACGGTGATCTAAGTGCACTCGAGCAACATTTCGAATCACATGGCAGCTCCTGAAGGGCAGGGTGCCTGGCGACGGGTGGCGGGCTGGTTCGGCTGGGGCGTGCTCGCCGGTGTCGGTTATTTCGCCCTCCTGCCACTGCTCCTAGGCGGGGCAGCCCTGTTGCCCATCGCGATCGTGGCGTTCGAGGACGGGGCGCTCGAAGCCTTGATCGCCGCTGCTGTCGGTATGCTCGCGGTGCTGTTGCTCGGCGGGGTCGTAAGCGTTCCTGCGGCGCTCCTCTTTATAGCCGCAGTCATCCTGGGCGTCGAGCTCAGGAACTCGGCGCCAGTGGTGCGCCAGGTGGGACCTGCTTTTCTGCTCGCTACCGCCGCCGTCGCCTGCTACTTCCTGCTGCCGTCCGTCTTCGGCGGCCAGCAACTGCAGATCTCGGCGCAGCAGGCGCACGCGCTCGGCCAGTTGTTCTCGCTGCCTGCCGCCGAGGTGCGCAGCATCAGCGCGCAGGTGGGCGCCATGCTGCCGGCGGTGGCGCCGCTTTACGGAGGTTTCATGCTTTTCGAGGGCTACTATTTTGCGCGATGGGCCCTCGGGGCGCGCGGCAGGACCCTGCCCGAGATTCGGCCGTTCATTTCCTGGTCCGGACCGGACTGGCTGCCACCACTCTACCTTGTACTCTTCGCGGGCCAGCTCGGCGCGGATCTCCTCAACCTGTCGGCATTCTGGCAGCGCTGGCTCGGCTTCGCGGCGATCTGGAGCGAGGTGCCGCTGATCGTCGTCGGACTCGCCATCCTGAGTTTCTGGCTCTGGCGCCTCGGCGTTCCCGCCGTTATCCGTGTCGTCGTACTCGGCATCCTTCTTCTCACCCCAGCGTTCGCGGAACTTCTCATCTGGATCGGTATCCTGGACGTCTTCATCGACCTCAGGCGCATCCGCGGCTCAGCGAACTAAAGCAGGAGGTGTGGCCGCCTTGGGCGGCGAGTCATGCAGGTGATCTTGCGGGAAGACGTCAAGGGCGTCGGCAAACGCGGCGAAATCGTCAAGGTGGCCGACGGCTACGCGCGCAACTATCTGTTTCCCCGCGGTCTCGCGGAAGATCTTTCAGAAGGCCGCATGAAGCAGGCGCAGGTCGAGCAGCGCAAGGCGCAGGGTCGCCAGGACCGGCTTCTGCTGGAGGCGCGGGCTCTCGGCGACCGAATCTCGGCCGCGAAGGTCGAGTTGAAGCTCAAGGTGGGGGAGAACGGCAAGCCGTTCGGCGCCATCACGGCGCAGGACATCGCGACGGCGCTCGCCGCGCAGGGACTTGCCGTAGACAAACGTCGGATCGAACTTTCGTCGCCAATTAGACAACTCGGGGAATACGTCGTCGAGGTACGGCCGCACCAGAATGTGACGGCACGCCTGAGCGTCGTCGTCATCGGGGCCTAGGCCGTGGCGACGCCGGAGACGCAACTCGGTCGCACCCCGCCACAGAGCATCGAGGCCGAGCGTGGCGTGCTGGGTTCGATGCTGATCGAGCCTGAGGCCATTCCCCACGCGCTCACGGTGTTGCAACCCGAGGACTTTTACCGTGACGCCCACCGCGCGATCTACGAAGCCATGCTGGCACTTTTCGAACGCTCCGAGCCGATCGACCTCGTGACGCTCTCCGAAGAGGTCCGCAAGTCCGGCAGGCTGGACGCCGTCGGCGGCGTCGCCTACCTCACGTCGCTCGCGGCTGGCGTGCCGACCGCGGCACACGTCGAACGCTACGCCCAGATGGTGCGGGACCGCTCTCTCGCACGCCAGGTCATCCGTGCGGGTACGGAGATCGTCGCGCGCGGCTTTGACCCGCAGCTGCCTGCCGAGGAACTGCTTGACGAGGCCGAGGCCAAGATCTTTCAGATCGCCCAAAACCGCAGCACGAGGAGCTACGCTGCTCTTAAGGACGTGCTGCTCGAGACGATCGGCAAGATGAACACGATCTACCGCGAAGGCGGCGGCGTGACAGGCGTGCGCACAGGCTTCCCACGCCTCGACGAGCTCACCGCTGGCCTGCAGCCCGCCGACCTGATCATCGTGGCCGCGCGTCCGTCGATGGGCAAGACCGCCTTTGCCCTCAACCTGGCGCGCAACGCGGCCGTGGAAGGCGTGCCCGTCGCCGTCTTCTCTCTCGAGATGTCCCGCGAGCAACTCGCGTTGCGGCTGGTCTGCTCCGAGGGCTTCATCAACCAGAACAACCTGCGTACGGGCCGCATGAGCGATGCCGAGTGGAAAAACTTCGCACTCGCGGTCGACCGGCTCTCCAGCGCCCCCATATTCATCGACGACACGCCCTCTCTGACCGCCCTCGACCTGCGCGCCAGGGCCAGACGCCTCAAGGCGGAGCATCAGATCGGCCTTATCCTCATCGACTACCTGCAGCTCATGGAGTCCCGCACGCGTACGGAGAACCGCCAGCAGGAGATCTCGGCGATCTCCCGATCACTGAAGGCGCTGGCGCGCGAGCTCAGCGTACCCGTGGTGGCACTCTCGCAGCTCTCGCGCGCCGTCGAGGCGCGCCAGGACAAACAGCCGATGCTCTCGGACTTGCGCGAGTCCGGGGCGATCGAGCAGGACGCCGACGTCGTCGCGTTCATCTACCGCGACGACTACTACAACCAGGAGCTGCCGCAGGAGCAGCAGAACATAGCGCAGATCAACATCGCCAAGCAGCGCAACGGGCCTGTGGGGAAGGTGTTTCTCCACTTCCAGAAGGAGTACGGCCGCTTCGACCTGCGCGAGGTGGAAGAGCCGCGCTGAATTGGCCGGACCGCGCACGGGAATCCGCCAGACGCCCCTTTGACACCGCGCAAGAGGCTCTGATATCCTTGGCGCGGCCTGCAAAGGCCGAGGCGAGGAGGCGGTAGCGTGCCAGCCATCGCGGTGGTCGGTGCCCAGTTCGGCGACGAAGGCAAGGGTAAGGTAAGTCACTACCTCGCTGAGCGCGCGCATATGGTCGTTCGCACCCAGGGAGGGAACAACGCAGGTCACACCGTCGTGGTGGGCGGGAGGATCTTCCGTCTGCACACGGTGCCGTCCGGCGTGCTCTATCCCGGGTGCAAGAGCGTGATCGGCAACGGCGTCGTGGTGGACCCCAAGGCCCTGCTCGAGGAGATCGACTACCTGCGCTCCGAAGGCGTAGACACCGGCAGGCTCATCCTCTCGGACCGCGCCCACCTGATCATGCCCTATCACAAGCTGCTCGACGGCCTCGACGAGGACCGCCGGGGACAGCGTCGCATCGGCACGACGCGCCAGGGCATCGGCCCAGCGTATATGGACAAGAACGCAAGGCTCGGCATCCGCGTGGCGGACCTTCTTGACCGCGAAGGGCTGCGCGAGGTGATCGAGGAACATGTCGCTCTCAAAAACGACCTTCTGGTGAAGGTCTACGGCCAGGATCCGCTGTCAGCCGCCGAGATCTACGAGGACTACCGGGGCTACGCGGAGCGCCTGCGGCCCTTCGTCACAGACACCGCCAGGCTCGTCAATGATGCCATCGACGCGGGTGAGCGCGTGCTCTTCGAAGGGGCGCAGGGCTCTCTGCTCGACGTGGACCATGGTACCTACCCGTACGTCACCTCATCGCACCCGATCGCCGGGGGGGTCACGATCGGCTCGGGTGTCGGCCCGACCAAGATCGACAAGGTGGTCGGGGTGCTGAAGGCCTACACGTCCCGCGTGGGTGACGGCCCCTTTCCGACCGAACTCATGGATGAACAAGGCGACGCGATCCGTGAGCGCGGCAAGGAATACGGCACCACGACGGGCAGGCCGCGCCGGATCGGCTGGGTGGACGGCGTTCTCCTTGGCTATGCCGCACGCATCAACGGCCTAACCCATATCGCGATCAACTCGGTGGATGTTCTGGCCGGATTCGACACGGTCAAAGTCGCGGTTGCCTACGAACTGGACGGCAGGCGCATCGAAGATCCTCCGGCCAATCTCCGCGAGCTCGCGCGATGCAAGCCAATCTACGAGGAACTGAGCGGCTGGGGCGACCTTGGAGGTACACCTGCGCATCGCTCCGAACTGCCCGCGTCGCTTGAGAGCTATGTGAAGCGCATCGAGCAGATCAGCCACGCCAAGGTTGCGGTGATCTCCGTCGGGCGTGAGCAGGGCGAGACTATCTACGTTGAGGATCTATTTGGCAAAGCCCGCGTTTAGTTAGGCCCAACTAATTGGCACCGCTCCGAACTGGAGCGGTGCTGTTCTTTTAGTATGTCCTAAATGAATACTCTGGGTATATGGTAGCAATGCAAGCCGGTCCGCCATAGATATTTTAGGTGTGACTAACTTGAAATTGAGGTGCGAAATGTGGATATTCTCCATCTGACTCTGGTAACTTCGCGTGAAGCCCTTGTAAGTGTCGCGATGCCGGTAACGGTATTGCTCTTCGCCGTAGCGTATATTGAGAAAGCGGGGTTCCTGAATTTCGAACGCCTCTTTGCAAAGACCGGTACACTGCAGCCCGTCCTTGGGGCGTTGGCTTCGGCGGTGCCAGGCTGCGCGGGAAGCATTACCTTGACGCGCCTCTATGGGCTTGGCGCAGTGACGGTCGGGACCCTATACGCTGCCCACGTCGCGACGCTTGGCGACGCGGCGTTCGTGCTTTGGAGCGAGAAGCCCCTTGAGACGTTGGGCCTGACAGCCATCGTCGCGGCGATTGGCGCGCTGTTCGGCTACCTCGTCCAGTCCACCAGCGCAGGGAGGTTTCTGCGGGCGGAGGACGCCGCCTACATCTGCCCCGTGGCGAACCGCCTACCCATGTGGGCCGCGGTCCTGTGGCCCTCGCTCGTCCTAACCGCGCTCCTGACGGCCGCTTTTCTGCCCATGCAGGTATGGCTTTCAGGCGGTATCGGCATCGGACTCTTCGTCATCAGCATTGTTCTGGTGCGCATGCCATCTGCGCCCCTGCCGAAGGGACCCTTCGCGCTGGCGCTCCAGTCGTCGGTGCGTGATGCAGCGGAGATCATGATCTGGGTGGTAGCCGCGGATGTCCTGTTTCAGCTGGCGAATGCGCTTTCGGGGGGCCTGCTCACGCAGCTCCTGCACGGCGACGTGCTGGTCGACGTGCTGCTCGCGGCCGGGGTCGGACTCATCCCAGGCTGCGGTCCGCAGATCGTGATCGCGACGTTGTTCGTGAGTGGGGATCTGCCGTTTGCGGCGCTGCTCGCAAACACGTTGAGCCAGCACGGCGACGCGATTTTCCCGCTTCTCAGGGTGCAGCGCAGGCTCGCCACGTATCTGACCATTGTCGGTGGCGCGGTGGGGCTTGTCGTCGGTCTGATCTGGGCTGGCATCGTCTGATGCTTGCCGCCCTGACGGGGGATCGGTATAATGGCCTTTGCGCGGGAGTAGTTCAGCGGTAGAATATCGGCTTCCCAAGCCGAGGGTCGCGGGTTCGAATCCCGTCTCCCGCTCCAGTTTTGCTGGTGTAGCTCAGTTGGTAGAGCAGCGCACTCGTAATGCGCAGGTCGTCAGTTCGAGTCTGACCACCAGCTCCAGA
>JAJZQO010000091.1 GCA_021847575.1 Bacillota bacterium
CCATGCCGGTCAGGATGGCGGCGATCACCGGGCCCGGGTAGGTTGCAGCCGCCGTCCGCAGCGTGACATCCACGGCCGGTCGTACGCCATGCTCGCTCGGCGTTTCGGAAAGCTGCATCAGCCGGCCGGCGACCACGAGGTGGTGACCGGCTGGGGCCACGCGCACCGTCCCTGCCTGCAGTTCCTCGTTGTCCTGCGCCTCGCGCACGGCAAGGGGGCCCTGCGCATCGAGCCGCTCGGCAAGGGAGCGCGTGAAGCCCAGCGGCATGTGCTGCACGATGATCACCGGCACCGGCAAGTCCCTGGGCAGGCGGGGCACGACGGTGAAGAGAGCGCGTGGGCCTCCCGTGGACGCCCCGATGATCACAAGCGGCGTCCTGCCAAGCCGGCCGTGCTGCGCCAGCCTGGCGACAGGCGGAGCTGGCGCTTTGGCCTGCGGGGGTACGTGGGCCTCCGGGAGCGCCTGCCCCCGCTCCGCGGCGATGCCCAGTGCCCGCCGGCCCCGCTCGCCGAGCTGCAGGATTTTCTCCGCCACGAGTGCGGCCTGACGCTGGGCGTCCTCCTGCGCGCCGGGCTTCGCTACGAAGTCCAGAGCGCCGGCGCCCAGCGCTTCCAACGTGACGCGGCTGCCTTCATGGGTGAGGCTCGAGACCATGAGGATCGGAGTCGGGGCAGCCTCCATGATGCGCCGCACCGCTTCGATGCCGCCCATGCCGGGCATCTCGACGTCCATGGTTATGACGTCCGGCCTGAGCAGACGCGTCAGCCGCACGGCCTCCTCGCCGCTGCCGGCCCGACCTGCGATCTCGATCCCCGGGACCGTTTCGCAGGCGCGGGCGATGAACTGGCGCGCGACGGCCGAGTCGTCGCAGATCAGGACGCGGACCGTGCCGTGCAGCACCACCATGACCTCCCGCAGATGATGTGACAGAAGCCAGATGGTCAGATGTCGATGTTGGGGGCGGAGAGCATCCGGACGTCGAGCTTCCTCTGGAAGGCGTCAAAGAGCACGGAGCGGCCCCTCTGCCCGCCGACGTCTTCCTGCTCGATCGGAATGCCGAACCCCCTCAGTTGCTCGCGCACCGCCTGCACGTTCTGCTCGCCGATCGCGCTCGTGAAGCCAAGAACCGCTGCTCCACCCGCGATCGCGGCCCGCAAGGCGGTCTGTCGTACGCCTGCCTTCGCGAGTTCGGTCACCAGGCGGGGCACGGCCTGGTCGGCATAGCGCCCAGGTTCGGCGCTCTCCCCGCCGTTCAATCCCGGGCTGCGGGGCAGGACGACATGCGCAAGCCCGACGGCCGGCGCACCGGGCGCATAGAGGAAGACGGCCACGCAGGAGCCGAGCCCGTAGACACAGAGCTGCTGGGAGGGGTCGCGGCTCACGCGCACCTCGCCGAGCCCAACCGGCAGCGGCTGGATCATGTCGCCATCCTCCCCTGCAGGAGGACGAGCGTCGCTTCGATGCTGCGGTCCGCCGCGTGCAGCCGGATGGCGAGGCTTCTGAGGCGCGTTCCGCCAGGGGAACTCGCGACAACGGAACTGATCACCGCTCCGGCCATATCCACCGTAGACTGCGGCGGCGTCGGGGTCAGCCGACGATGGCTCGCATCCGCCAGGTCCGACAGAAACCTGCCGGCGACGACATTGCCGATCTCACGGCAGGCGTCGAGGATCTGCTCGCTGCTGGCGCCGCAGCCGATCATCAAATCGCCGAGGGCGCGGGCATCCCGCAGCGGGAAGAGCAGCAGCACCTGCAGCCCGAAACCCACCTCATCGCTCAGGTAGACTGCGACCGAAGGGGCGTCCGGTGGGCCAGCCAGCTGCGGCAGATCCCGCAGGTGCAGCCTCTTGCCCTCGCGCTCCGTCAGCTCAACCGGCACCCCGAGCAGATCCGCGAGCACAGGGCCGATGGCGTGCGGGTCGGCGCCCTCGCTCATGAAGCGTCCTTCCCTTGCAGGAAGAAGCGCACGTCGGTGACGAGTGCCAACTGGCCGTCGCCCAGGATCGTCGCCCCGGTGAGCCCCGGCACTGCCCCGAGAAAGTCGCCGAACGACTTGAGCACGATCTCCTGCTCGCCGAGGAGCGAGCCGACCCGCAGGGCGACCTGCTGTCGGCCGCCGCCGACCACCACCGCAAACGTCTCGTCGGTCGGATCCGCACCGCCGAAGAGCGTTGCGAGACCGTGCAGCGGGATGAGCTGGCCGCGGTCAGCAAGAAGGGTGCGGCCGTAGGCCTGCTGCACGTTGTCCCCGGCGAGCTTCACGATCTGGCGCACCGCGCCGAGCGGCAGGGCGTAGATCTCCTCCCCCGTACGCACCAGCAAGGCCCGCATGATCGCTAGCGTGAGCGGGATGCGCAAGCGGAAGGTGGTGCCGACGCCACGCTCGCTCGCAACCTCGACCATGCCTGAAAGGCGCTCGAGTGAGCTGCGCACAGCGTCGAGCCCGACGCCGCGGCCGGAGATCTCCGTGACCTCGGCTGCTGTCGAGAAGCCCGGCGCGAAGATCAGATCCTCGGCCTCGTGCTCCGTCAGGCGCTCCGCCTGCTCGGGCGTGATCACACCGCGCTGCAGGGCGACCTGGCGCACGCGATCGACGTCGATGCCTCCACCGTCGTCCGCCAGTTCGATGACGACGTAGCCCTCCTCCGTGCCGGCGCGCAGCATCACCTTGCCCGTCTCGGGCTTGCCGGCGGCCCTGCGGACTTCGGGACGCTCGACGCCATGGTCCACCGCGTTGCGCAGAAGATGCGTCAAGGGATCGCCGAGCTCGTCCATCACCATGCGGTCGAGTTCTGTGTCGAGACCCGACATCTCGAGCTGGACCCGCTTGCCCGCCTTCTGGCCGAGATCGCGGACCAGGCGGGGGAAGCGGCGGAAGAGATGCTCGATCGGCAGCATGCGCGCCTTCATGATCGTCTCCTGCAGGTCGAGCGTGACCCGACCGAGATGGACCGAGGTGCGCGACAACTCCTGCCTGATCTCCTCCTGATCCTGTTCCTTCCCGTGCCCCTCGAGGTGCCCGATCAGGTCCGCCACGCGGGTGCGGTCGAGAACCAGCTCGCCGACGAGATTCATCAGATGGTCGAGCACGTCGACACGGACGCGCACGGTCTGGGCGGCGGCGGACTCGAGTGTCTCGCCCCCGTTGCCGCCAGCCTGCGACTGCTGGGCGGACGGCGCCGCCATCCGCTCTTCGGCGAGACTCTCCAGCGTGATCTCTTCGACGCCCTCGAGCGAAGCCGCGATCTCCTCGCGAGCAGCCGCCAGCGAGCCGTCCCGCGCGATGGCGCGTTCGTACGTCAGCATGGCTTTCGCCGTCCGCCCCTGGTACTGCGCGAGGGTTTCCTGGGCCGGTTCGCTCGCCTCGAGGCGGCCGACGCGCGACAGGGCCTGGTAAGCCTGGAAGATGCGCACGGCGGGCATGGGGCAGTCATCCGCCACCTTGAGGCGTATCTCGATGCGCCCCTGCCCCGCAAGGGGCCCCTGCTCGACGGAGGTCGTGACGAGCGGCGCGGCCTCGGCCGCGGCCTGTGCAGGCGCGGGTGCGGTGGTCTCAGGAGCCCCCGCCGCCGCGGGAGACTCCCCGCGCGCAAAGCGCGCCAAAAGGTCGCGCATCGTGTCGATGCCAGACAGCACCTGCTGGACCATGGCCGGCGTCAGGGCGACGCGACCGGAGCGCAGGTCGTCGAGTCCCGCCTCGAGCCTATGCATGTGCTCTGCGAGCCCCTGTTCGCCGATCAGACCCGCGTTGCCCTTCAGGGTGTGGGCAGCGCGGAACATGGCCTGCAGTGTCTCGTCGGCGATGCCGCCCTGCTCCATCGCGAGGGCGCCCGACTCAAGGACCTGGACGAGTTCGTCCGCCTCTGCGAGGAAGAGTTGCCGGTCGTCCTCCGTCATGCTCCAGCCTAGGTCATTCGTCATGGCCGGCCTCCCGGGACGCCACCGACAGCAGGTGTCCCTGCACTCCCGACCCGACGCGGGGCGCCGCCCCCCTCAAGGGCCAGTTCGCCCGGATCGAAGGCGCGATCGAGATCCAGGATGACGACGAGGTGGTCGTCGAGCTTGGCGATGCCGACGACGTAGCGGGCCTGGGGGCCTGTGATCGCCGGCGGCGGCGGCTCGATCGCGTCTACCGCGATGCGCACCACCTGCGACACCCCGTCCACGGAGATCCCCGCTGTCTCGCTGTGCAGCTGCATGATGACGATGTGGGTCGCGTGCGCCGCATCTCCCCCGAGATGGAAACGGCGTCTGAGGTCGAGCACCGGCAGCACCTTGCCGCGCAGGTTGATCACACCCTCGACGCAGTCGAGCGCGGATGGGACCTGGCTGACTTCGGGCCGCGTGATGATCTCGAGCACCCGTTCGACCTCGACGCCGTAGCGGACGCCTTCGATTTCAAAAAGCACGAACTGCAGATCTCCGTCGTCGCCCATCGGATCATCTCCCGGACCAGAGGCAATCGCGCCTATGGGTAAATTGGCGAAATATAAGGCCAGCCCTGACCCTGAATCAGGAGACCTGTCGGCCCACAGCCTCCAGAACCTTCTCCGGCCTGAAGGGCTTCACGATGAAATCCTTGGCTCCCGCCTTGATCGCCTCGAGTACGATCGACTGCTGTCCGAGCGCCGAACACATGATCACCTTGGCCCCGGGCGTGCCCTGACGGATGCGCTTCAATGCCTCGAGCCCGTCCATCTCCGGCATGGTGACGTCCATCAACACGAGCTCCGGCCGCTCCTGCTGAAAGGCGTCAACCGCCTCCTTGCCGTTGGCCGCCTCGACAACGGCATGCCCCGCGCTTTCCAGGAGCCCGCGCAGCCGGCTCCGCATGAACATCGCATCGTCGACCACCAGGATCTTGGCCACTGCCTTTCCCCCCGTTCCGCTAGGCGATGACGCGAACCACGGTCGTCGCCTGCATCTCGCGCTGGCTCAGGTCCAGTTCGGAGAACTCCGGCAGGCGGTGACCCTCTTTGTCCATGAAAACTCTCACCATGGGCCGCGCCTTGAGTTCGCCTGGCACGCGCAACACGACGGCACGCTCGCCCGAGGACAGCTCCACCTCGGTTCCGACGGGATACGGCGGGACCATGCGGTGGAACGCGACGACGGTATCGTAGTCGAATAGGCTGCCGGCGGCTCCGTCCACTTCGGCCAGGGCCTCCTCCGGAGAGAACGCGCCCCTGTCCGGACGTGGTATCAGCATGGCACTGAATACATCGCAGACGGCCAGCATGCGGGCGATGGGGTGCATCTCCTCCCCCTTGATGCCGTTCGGATAGCCGCTCCCGTCCACACGCTCGTGATGCTGGGCGATGGCCGCGCGGGTGACAGCGGTCCAGCCTTCGCGCCCTTCGGCAAACTTGAGGCTCGCGGCCACGTGGCCGCGGATTGTCTCGACCTCCTCCGCGGTGAGTTCCTGGTGCTGCCAGCGCACTCCCGGCGGTATAAGCAGCATCCCGAGATCGCAGGCGAGGCCCGCAACGGCGACGTCGCCCGCGTAGCGCGGAAGGCGCATGGCCTGTGCCAGGCGCACCACGAGGCTCGCCCGATTGAGCGCGTGGATCTCGTCGCGCTGCGCCTGGTTCTGGGGCACGAGCACCGCAGCGACATCGAGCGGTGTATCGAACGAGTCCTGGATCACCGCCTGGGACAAGTGGAGAAACGGCACGTAGGGCAGCGGCTCTTTGGGCCGGTTCGCAAGGCGCTCTTTCGCCTCGTGGAACACGGCGGCGGCGAGCCGCACCGTAGGCGGCGAGACGAGGGCGGAGAACTGCAGGTCCTGGAACGCCGGGTCGTCGACGAAGACGGTCTGCACGCCGGCCTCCTGCAGTCGGCGCACAAGCTCCTCGTCGATGACCTTGGCCCGTGGGGCGAGCGGTCGTCCCGTGCCGTCGGTAGGGGGTTCGGCCAGGGCGTTGCCGATGGCTTCCCCGCCCAGGCGCATCCGCCTCATGGCTACCTCCCCCTCAGCCCTGTTGCAGTGAGACGGCCAGATGCATCACGGCCTGCTCGTACTGCATCGGCACCACGACCCGCTTCTTCGCCGCAGTCGTGATGACGGCGCCGTGCCCGCGGATGACCACGGGCGGAGTGATGGCGCAGGTGTAGCCCGCGCTTTCCAGAAAGCGCAGCGCGGAGCCCGAAATCATGTTGACGACCTCGCCCAGTGCCGACTCCCCGAGCGGCTCGGAGATGGGAAGCGGCTCGCCGGCCATGCGCTCGATGATGAGGGCGGCAACCGACTCGGACATGCCCAGGAACACGGAACCCGACAGGACGCCTGAGACTCCGAGCATGCAGGTGACGTCCTGCGTCGTGTAGGGGGCATCGTCCACCTGTAGCTGGCCCAGTTTCGCGTGGTCGAAGGAGACCGTCTCGCTGAGGACGTGGTTCGCGGCGCGGATGAAGGGGTTGATCCACTCGACGTTCAAGAGGCCCTGGCTCCTTCCTGCGGCTGCATAAGCTCCGTGACGCGCAGACCGTAGCGGCCGTTCGTCTCCACGACGATGCCTTCGGCGAAGGGCACGCCGTTGACGAACAAGGTCAGGGGCGTGTCGACCCGGCCGTCGAGCACCACGAGGGAGGAACGCCCGAGCTGGAGGAGTTCACCAAGGTCGAGGGACGTGCCGCCGATCTCCACCGACAGCGTGACGGTCACCCCGAGCAGGAGGCCAAAGCCTGGCGGTATGTCGTAAGTGCCGCTCGGGCCTGGGGTGGCGCCAACATGCTGCCTGGCAGGCAGGGCCTCCGGCTCGGGCCGCGGTGGCGCCGCGGGAGCCTGAGGCTCGTCGGCGGCCGCCTGCAGCGAGCGCAGGAGGGCATCGATCTCGGCCTGGTTCAGCATGGGATCATCCGCCATGTCCTCACCTCGCTTCGCAGGGCAGGTCTACCGAGTCAGCATGAAATATGGAATTGACGTCGAATAGGTCCCAATGTCCCGATCTTTGCCTGCCCAGCCCGAGCCCTTCGTTGACTTGGGATCTGGATGTCCTGGGGCCTCGGCCCTCAGTTCTCGCCTTCATACACTTTATCCTGCGATGTCAAGTGGCTTAGCAAGACCACCCCGCTTTGGAGGCTCTGCATTGGAGGAATTGCCGGAGTTCCCGATCGGCGCGGACGTCTCCCTCGAGCGCGCTGCGCCCGACGGCCCAATCTCGCACCACGCACAGCTCGTCAGCCAGGACGGCCGCACACTCGCCTTCGTCCCGAAGGGGCGGCGTTGGCGCGGCCTGCCCTTCCCCGCCGGCAGCCACATCGTCGCGCGCGTGGACCTGGGCAGCGCAACGCTCGTCGCAGAACTCGACGTCCTCTCGGCAGAACCCGAGGGGCAGGTCACGGCACGTCAGCCGCTTAAGATCCAGCGCTTCGCGAAGCGCCGCTTCCACCGCACCGGCGTAGACCTGCCGCTGGTGATCGGGGAGAAGGCCTGCCGCGCCGTCGACCTCTCCGGTTGCGGTCTCCTCGCGAGCTGCCCGACCGGCACCGGCATCCTCAAGCAGGACATTGTCTCCGCGACCCTTTTCCTCGAAACCGGGGCTCCGATCGCCCTGACCATGTACGCGGTACGTGTGGGGGATACGCCAAAGGGCGGGCGGCTGATCGGCTTCGACTTCATGGAAGTCAAGGAGATGGACCAGGACCGCATCATCGGCTACGTGCTGCGCCAGGAGCGCAAAAGGCTGCAAGCCCTGCGCAAGCTTTAGCGGACCGAAGCAGAGAAAGAGCGAGATTTCCGGCAGATTGGCCCCACTATTGCACGATTGGTGGCTCACACGGGCCAAATCCGCCTGCAAAGGCGATATTTCACTCCTCCAGAACTTCACTGCACGACCGATAGGGCAAGTAGAACCTCTAGAGGGTTCACCCTCCAGATGCTCCTCGACGGGGGAGCGAAACTATCAGGAAAGGGTGGGGATTCCGCGACGGAGGGCGCGGAGAGGGCCATGTTCGTAAACACGAACGTCGCTGCGATGAATGCGTGGCTGAACCTAAGCAACACGCAGAACGACATGACGAACGTCCTCGGGCAGTTGTCTTCAGGACTGAAGATCAACTCGGCCGCGGACAACCCGGCGGGCCTCGCGATCGCGCAGCAGATGCAGAGCGA
>JAJZQO010000017.1 GCA_021847575.1 Bacillota bacterium
CGACGCAGCTTGGCCTCATGGCAACCGTCTTCACGCTGCTTGCTGTTCTGATCCTGTACGGCGCGCGCGACCCGCTTGCCACGCTGCATCAGGGCCCTGCGGGTGAACGCGAAGAGGTGAGCGCGGTCGAGAGCCTGGAGCGCAGGTTCGGGGCTGTGCTGACAGAGCGCGAACTCGAGGTCGGGCGGCTCGCAGTCGGAGGCGTATCGAACCGGGAGATCGCCGAGAAGCTCTATCTTTCGGAGAACACGGTCAAGACGCATCTCAAAAGCGTCTTCCGCAAGACGGGTTGCGCCAATCGCAACGAGCTTTTCCGGAGTCTCGTGGGCGACGCGGCGACGCTTGATGCGCGCGGTCTCCACAAGGGACGGTAGGGAGCGTGATGTCAACCGCTGCCCGAGTTGTTCGGTGGTGCGCGTTGCCCAGTGCCGACCTGCGATGGCTGTTCTCGGAATCCGCTTGCGCGGGTGCCGACCATCCTCGCGCATGAGATGTGGCCGGCGAACCACTGCTGGGAGTCGCCCCATGCCTCTCGCGGCAAGCCGCTTGCGCACTCGCATGGGACCAGTATCAGCCCCACCAGCGGAAGTCTCGCGACTTCCTCCAGGGCCTTGGACCGTCGCGGCCCGTTCTGGCGTTAGCCCCGCCGATAGCGTGAAGGGCTGCCGGAGGCTGTTCAGTATGCACGGTTGCGCCACCCTCACGGGCGCGTCCTCATTCAGTCGCATGCTCCTCAGCGGCGGTGGGATAGCGGAAAGTCCGATCCCACTTGCGTTTTTGGAGCGTCGGGAGGTGGCGGCGGTGGCGGCGCGATCATCATCCGTCGCGGCTGGGGGCGGCAGAGGATGCCTTGGTGGCGCTTCCGGGTCCTTGTGCGGGTCCTCGGGGGTCCTTTCGTCGCGCCAGAGCGCTGAATGGGCATGGTCAACCGTGCACGCGGATCCATGCAACCAACACGCAGAGCGTCCCGCTCGACCGCCAGAGGCTCGCCCGGGGCGGCCCGGCCGGTGCAGACCCGCAGGGGATGACCTTCGGGTGTCGAAATGCGACAATGGGTTAGGCTAAATTAATGAAGCCGTGGACCCGGCTGCGGAAGGAGCCACAAGGATGCACCCTTGGGAACTCTTCAACCTCACCGCGTCCGACATTGGCATAGTCCTCCTGATGGTCGTCGTGTTCATTCTGGCGCTCTGGCTGCCGTACCCCCACGGCCAGGAGAGGAGAAAGCCATGAACTGGACGAGACGGGTACGTTCGTGGCTCGAGCGCGAGTTGCCGCTCGAGGACCTGCTCCCGGACCAGCTGCCGGAGTACGTGCGGTCTTACGTATACCTCTTCGGTGTGCTGACGATCGCAAGCTTTCTCATGCTCGTCGTTTCCGGCATCGTGCTCGTCCTGTTCGGTCCCGATTGGTGGCACATCTCGCCGGTGGGACACTTCATCAACAGCGTCCACTTCTGGTCCGTGCAGGCGTTCTTCTTCTTCATGGTGCTGCACCTCTGGGCCCAGTTCTTCATGATGGCCTGGCGCGGTGGTCGCGGGGCCAATTGGGTGACGGGCGTGCTCCTCTTCGTCTCGTCGATCCTGGCCGCACTCACCGGTTTTCTCTCGCAGCAGAACTTCGACTCCCAGTGGATCGCGCTGCAGGGCAAGGATGCATTCAACGCACTGGGTGTGGGGGCATTTTTCAACCTGATCAATTTCGGCCAGATGTACGGCTTGCACATCTTTCTGCTGCCGCTCGTGATCGCGGTCCTGATCGGCATCCATCTCTTCCTCGTGCGCTCCAAGGGCGTCGTGACACCCTACGAACCCAAGCCGAGGGGGGGCAAGACGCGTGGGCAGACCCGCCATGAGTGAGCGCTCGCGCAAGCAGTACCGCGGTTTGCGGATGGTCGAGGCGGACCTTGTCAAGGAGCTCGCGTGGGCTCTTGCCGCCGTCGCCGTCCTCGTGCTGCTGCTCGCGGCGTTGTTCTCGAGTTCGGATGAGCCGACGCTGACGGCGCAGCAGGTGGCCATTCAGAACCCTTTGCAGCTTGTAGCGACCGCCCTGCACATCCTCGACGGACAGAACGCCATCGCGGGTTACGGTCCACCCTACAACCGGGGCAGCGGATCCCTTCAGTCGATCGGAGGTTTCTCCCCGCAAGCCTGGGCGGGGGTGACGATCCCAATCGACGCGCCGAGGGTGTTCGTGCTCGACCCCCTGCGCCGCATGCGCTACCTGGATCCTGCCCTCGGTCCCGCGCTCGCCACCTTCGAATCGGCGAGTCCTTCCAGGCAGCGGGCATGGGAGACGGCCTACCTCAAGGCGCTCGGCAAGGCGACCGTCAGCAGCGGACGGGTGGTGCTGCCCAGGGTCAGCGCGGGCCCGCTGCCAACGCTGCTCAGCGCCTACCTGAACCTCGCGCGGACCGGTGCTCTCGAGGCGACAGTCAACCTCAGCGGCAGGATCTACCAGACCGACTTCACGCGCGCTCTCCTCCTGCTGCAGGGCACACCGCTGCAAACCAAGGCCGCGAGCGAGGACCTGCTCGGCAGCCAGTGGGGCATGATGAAGGAGCCAGGCAACTATCCGGGTGCCGTCTGGCTCTGGTTCTACACCCTGCTCTACCAGATCCCACCGTACAACTCGTCGCCGGTAGCTGATCTGCTGGTAGGCGTCACGGTGGGACTTGCGACGTTTGTCCTTCTGTTTGTCCCATGGATCCCGGGCCTGAGGGACATCCCCAAGGTGATCCCTGTCTACCGCCTGATCTGGCGGCGTCACTACCATGGGCCCAAATAGCCGCCGGCCTCTGCCCCTGCCGCGGCCGCCCCGGGCTGTTTGGCTGGTGCCTGGGCTCGTGTGCGGTGTCGTCGGGACGGGACTGCTCTACGAGGGCGCGACCGCCGTACGGCTTCTCGACCTCGCGATCGGTGCCCCGCTCTTCGCTCTCGGGCTGCTCGTGGTCGGCTGGCCCTTCGTACTCGCCATGGCGCACGTCTCGCAGGCGGGACAGCGTCGTCGCGCACGCCGCCGGTCTTCCCGGCTCTAGCTGTGGGGAGAACGTCAAGGAGCCTCCAGTAGACGCAAGCTGGAAGCATGAATTGCGAACAGGCGACTCCCAGCGGATCGTCGGCCACGTGTCATGCACCGGCGGCCCCTCAGTGACATATCCATATCTGCTGGGGTATTGAGGGTCGAAGCGGGCCCTCTGGCTTTGGCCCGCCGCGTTGCGACTATGCCGCAGGTCCGGCCGCTTCAGGACCAGCTGCGCTGGGGGAGTAGAGCATGCCTGTTCGGCGTCGCTCCGAGGGCTCCTGCACCGGCAACGACAAGCGCGCTGACGCAGACTGCCGCCCTCTGCACGGGCGTCGAGGTGCGCCCACACCGGCTACCTCCGACCTCGACAGCGCGGGCGGGTCGTCGCCGCGCCCCGCCGCTGTCTGCTCAGCGGTCGTCAAACGGCCTCCGCGCCTTCGACCTGCCCTGCGGCACCGATGAGGCGTGACAGGGTGCTCGAGCGCCTGCGCGCGCGGGCGGAGGAGTTCGGGCTGGCGCCCGGGGAGATCCTGATGCAGCGCCTGCCGCCGCAGGCGCTGTGGAGTCTCGCGTCCTACGGATTCTTCGGCCGCTACGGACACTGGTCGCGGGGCAAGGCGTACCAGCGCCTCAAGGTCCAGGGTGAGCTCGGCCTGCAGCGCATCTACGAGCTGATCGTGCACACGGAGCCGCCGCAGGCGTTCGTCCTTGCGGGCAACCGGCCGATCGAGGACATGCTCGTCTCCGCCCATGTCCTCGGGCACGCCGACTTCTTCCACCGCAGCGCGTGGCTCAGGAAGCGCGATCCGGACGTGGGCAGGCGGGTCCTTTTGCACCGGCAGCGGATCTCGGCTTATGTCGCGGAGCATGGGCAGGATGCCGTGGAGTCGCTTCTGGACGCAGCCCTCCTGATCGAAGGCCATGTGGCCCGTCTCGGCCCGGAGGATCTCTTGGGCGTCATCGCGCGGCAGGCCCCGCTCGCCGCCTGGCAGCGGGACTGCCTCGACATGGTGCGCGAGGAGGCGCTCTATTTTCAGGCGCAGGAGCGCACCAAGGTTCTCAACGAGGGCTGGGCTTGTTTCTGGCACCTGCGCATCCTGCGCAGGGAAGACCTCCCTGCCAGGGACCGGCTGGACGTCGCCCTTCTGCACAGCCAGCTGGTCGCTATGCCTCCCGGACGCTTGAACCCCTACACCCTCGGTCTTGACGTGCTGGAGCAGTTCGCCCGCGAGGCTGGCGCGAGGCCAGGCGAAGCACCGGAGGGAGAGGCGCTCGAAGCCATGCTCGAGCTCGCGGCGTTCGCCGATGACCGCTCGCTGATCCGCGACCACCTGCGGCAGGAAACCGTCGACCGACTGGGGATCACCGTGCCGACGACGGAGGGCGGGGAGAGCCGCGACCTTGCGGACGTCCGCCGCGAGATCCTGCGCCAGGTCGGGGGTGCGTGGCGGCCCGCCGTGGAGGTAGAGCAGGGGGTGGCGGGCTGCACCCTGCGCCTTCGCCACCTGCATGACGGCCGCGACCTGGACCTTCCCGACGCGGAGGGGGTGCTCAGCGAAGTGCAGCGGCTCTGGGGCGCCCCGGTGCTCCTCGAGACGATGGTGGGCGGGCAGAGGGTCTGCCTGCGCCACGACGGGCAGGAGGTGCGGCGGGACGGGTGATCGGCTGGCAGGAATCGGAGAATTGCACGCGAAGCCAGGGCCAGATGCTGCGGGAGGTGGCAAGATGCCAGTTCAGCTGACTCCACTCAGGTTTCTCGCACAAAGCGAGCGGCGCGAGCCCGAAAAGACCGCCATCGTGTGTGGCGAAACCCGCCTGACCTACCGCGCTTACGCCGATCGCGTCCGGCGGCTGATCGGTGCCCTCAAGGGACTCGGCGTCGAGCACGGCGACCGCGTCGCCTACCTCGGTCTCAACTGTCATCGTCTTCTCGAGCTCTACTACGCGGTGCCGGCGCGCGGAGCGATCCTGAGCCCCTTGAACGTGCGGCTGACGGCTCCGGAGCTGCTTTTCATCCTGCAGGACCTCGAACCGAAGCTGCTCGTCACCGACCAGACGCTTCTGCCGATGGCCAAGGCCTTGCAGGCTCGGGCAGGTGTGCCCATCGTGCTGCTTTCCGGGCCGCCGGAGACCGAGGGCGTCCTGTTCTATGAGGATATTCTGGCCGGCGCGGAGCCCATCGACCTGATGGCCGGGGATGTCGAGGAGTCCGACGTGGCCGAGATCTTCTATACGAGCGGCACGACGGGCAGGCCCAAGGGCGTCCAGCTGACGCACCGCAACCTGTACCTGCACGCTCTGGGCGTTGCCGTTTCGGCGCCGATCCATGCCGACGAGGTGCAACTTGTCGGCACCGTGCCGCTCTTCCATGTCAACGGCTGGGGTGGGCCCCAATTCATCGTGGCGCAGGCGGCGACGCAGGTGGTGACGTCCCGCTTCGACGCCGGCGAGTTCTACCGCCTTGTCGAGGCCGAGGGCGTCACGCTGGCGATGCTCGTGCCCACGATGCTCGCGGCGGTGCTGAACTATCCCGGACGCCGGAGCCACGACACCTCGAGCCTGCGCCGCGTGATCATCGGAGGTGCGCCGCCGCCGCCTGCGCTGATCCGCGAGGCCCGCGAGGAGCTGCAGGTGGACTGCTCGGTGGGCTACGGGCTCTCCGAGACCTGCCCTGTCCTTACCCTTGCGACCATCAAGGACAGCCTCAAGGACGCGCCGCTCGAGGAGCAGTACCAGCTGCGCGCCATGACGGGCCTGCCGATCGTTGGCTGCGACCTGCGCGTGGTGCAGGAGGACGGCCTGGAGGTCGCGCACGACGGCAAGGCGGTCGGCGAGATCTGGGTGCAGGGCGACATGGTGTTCGACGGCTACTGGCGTCGGCCCGAGGAGACGGCGCAGGCGTTTTCGGACGGCTGGTTCCGCACCGGCGACATGGCGGTTGTGGAACCTTCGGGATACCTCAGGATCGTGGATCGCAAGAAGGACATCATCATTTCCGGCGGCGAAAACATCAGCTCGGTCGAGGTGGAGGACGCCCTCTACACCCACTCGGCGGTGCTGGAGGCCGCCGTGGTGGCGCGGGCGGACCAGCGCTGGGGCGAGGTGCCGTACGCGTTCGTCTCTTTGCGGCCGGGCGCGGTTGCCACGGGTGAGGAGATCCTCGACCATCTCAAGGGACGCCTCGCCGGCTTCAAGATCCCGCACGGGATCGAGATCCTGCCCGAGCTGCCCAAGACGGGCACGGGCAAGGTGGTCAAGCTGCAGCTGCGCGAGTCGCTCAAGAATCGCTGATGTTCGACCTGGGAGGCGTACCGTGAAGGCAAGGGAAGTGGAGCTGCAGGGCGAGGGCCGCGCGATCGAGGGGTACCTCGCGGAGCCCGAGGCTCCGGGCACGCATCCGTCCCTGATCGTCGTGCACGAGATCTGGGGCCTCGACGACCATATACGCGACGTGGCCCGCCGTTTCGCCGACGCGGGATTCGTTGCCCTCGCGCCTGACCTCTATACGGGGACCTGGCGCGAGGCGATGCAGCCAGACCGCATCATGGCCGGCATGAAGTTCCTGCGCGAGGCACCGCCCGAGGTGCAGCGGGACCCGAGTACGCTCGGTCCCCTGCTGGACGCGCGACCGCCCGAAGAGGCGTCTGCCCTGCGCACGCTGATGCGGGTGATGACGCCTGGGCAGCGCGCTTCGTTCGCCCAGGACCTGCGCGGCGCGGTCCGGTTCCTGCGGGGACTGCCGCAGGTGGACGCCGGGCGCGTCGCCTGCCTCGGCTTCTGCATGGGCGGCGGCATCACGGCCCAACTCTCGACGATCGAGCCGGACCTGTGGGCCGCCGTGATCTTCTACGGCGAGAATCCGCCCATCGACCACGTCGGGGAGATCAGGGCCAAGGTGCTGGGGCTCTACGGCGGCGACGACGTCCGCATCACGGCCAATGTCCCCGAGTTCGCCGATGCGATGGCCGCCGCGGGCAAGCGGTTCTCCCATCACGTCTATGCGGGTGCGCCCCACGCGTTCTTCAACGACACGCGGCCGAGTTACCGCCCGGAAGCGGCGGCCGACGCCATGCGCCGCGTCCTCGAGTTCCTCGACTGACACCTCAGCCTCGATCCGCCGCATATCCTGCTAAGGGAACGCGCTGCTTCGCCTCGGCGGGGCAGCGCGATCTAGCCAGATCTGCGTGCTCGGCGGAGCTCGAGGCGGGAGGGGTATCGTTGGACATCGCTGAGCGGATCGGGCGCGGCGAACCGCCGGCCGGCCAGCGGGAGTGGCGCGGCGACTTTTCGCAGTACATCCAGATCTGCAGGCGCCAGCCGCATGTCGCGGATCTCGCGCACCGGCGCGTTCACCGCATGCTCGTGGCGGCGGGCGGGGCGAAGGGCCTGTGCGAAGGCCAGCTCTTCGGCTTGGACGCCGCGTTTTCGGAGATCGACGCCTTCTTCGCCGCCGCCGCACAGGGGCTCGAGGTGCGGCGGCGCATCCTGTTGCTGCTCGGGCCCGTCGGGGGCGGCAAGTCCAGCTTCGTGGAGATCATGAAGCGCGGCTTGGAGCGCTTCTCGGTGGAGGAAGAGGGGAGTCTCTACGCCATCGCGGGCTGCCCGATGCGGGAGGAGCCTCTGCATCTGCTGACGGGGGAACTGCGCAGGGCGGCGGAGCAGGAGCTTGGCGTGGTCGTCGAGGGTGACCTCTGCCCTGTCTGCCGCATGCGCTACGGCGGGCTCACGGGCAAGGACCTCCTCGCCGTGCCCGTCGAGCGGGTGACGATCAGCGAGGAGAGGCGCCGCGGCGTGGGTACCTTTGCGCCGTCCGACCCGAAATCCCAGGACATCGCGGAACTGACCGGCTCCCTCGATCTCGCCGCCATTTCGGACTACGGCGTCGAGTCCGACCCCAGGGCGTTCCGCTTCGACGGCGAGCTCAACGTGGCGAACCGGGGCCTGATGGAGTTCGTCGAACTGCTGAAGTGCGACGAGCGGTTCCTCTATACCCTGCTGACTCTGGCGCAGGAAGGCAGGTTCAAGACAGGACGCTATGCGCTGATGTACGCGGACGAGGTGGTGGTCGCCCACTCGAACGAGGCCGAATACCAGACCTTCATCCACGATGCGCGCAACGAGGCGCTCAAGGATCGCATGGTGGTGGTGCGCATGCCCTACGCCCTGCGCGTCAAGGACGAACGGCGGATCTACGAGCGCCTGGTCGCCGATCGCCGGCGGCCCGACACGCACATCGCTCCGCACGCGATCGAGGCCGCCGCCACCTTCGCCGTCCTGACGCGGCTCGAGCAGAGTCGCCGTCGCGAGATCGGCCAGCTGCAGAAGCTCAGGCTCTACGACGGGGAGGAGGTGCCGGGACTCGGCCCGCGCGACCGCCTGGACCTGCAGCGCGAGAGTAGCCGGGAAGGCATGCATGGCGTCTCGCCACGCTACGTGGTCAACCAGCTGGCGCGTGCCCTCGTGCGTTCGGACGGCTGCCTGACGGTCGGGGCAACGCTGCGCGCCCTGTACGAAGGGCTGCAAAGCCATCCTTCGATCGAGGCCTCGGACCAGGAAACCTACCGCAACCTCTTGCACGAGGTGGCGGAGGACCTCGGGCGTCGCCTCGAAGCCGAAGTCTACCCGTATTTCGTGGACGCCTTCGAGGACAATTTGGCCGCACTATGGCACCGCTACCTCGAGTCGCTCGACGCCTATCTGACGGCCCTGCGCATCGGCGAGCCGGCGCCCGACGACCTGGAGCGGCGCCTGCGCAGCGTCGAGGAGGAGGTCGGGGTGACGGAGGCGCAAAAGCGCGCCTTCCGCGAGGAGATCGGCGTGTGGGCCGCCAGCATGCGCAGCCGCGGCCAGGTCTCTGCCCTTCCCCAGCACCCGGCCCTGCGCACAGCGCTCGAGCGGCATCTCTACAGCCGCATCCAGACGCTCGTGCAGGGTGCCCTCCAGGATGTGGCGCCAGGCGAGGCGATCGGCGCGCGCATCACTGCGGTGCGGCAAAGACTGCTGCAGGAGGGATACTGTCCGCGCTGCAGCGAGGATCTTCTGCAGGCGCTCGGCGGACCGGTTCCCTTCGCCCTCGGCTGACGCTGCTTGCCATCGCGCGCAGCTTGCCCTATCGTTGGGCGCGAGATGGGGGTGCTGATAGTAGACGGGTTCGACCGGACCGTGTTCCTCTGGTGGAACGGACTCGCCGGCAGGAACGCCTTCGTGGACGCGCTGGCGGTGCTCGCCGCCCAGTACGCCATCTTCGTCGTAGCGGGACTGATGGTCGTGCTCTGGTTCGCCTTGCCGCGCCGCGAGGCCGGTCTGCGACGGCAACTCCTGTACGCGGCTCTCGCTGCGGTCGTGGCGATCGCCGTCAATTACGCCATCTCCGCGCTCTGGTACCGCCCGCGCCCGTTCGTGCTCTACCCGCACCTGGTGCACCAGCTTGTGCAGCACGTCGCCGATGCGTCCTTCCCTTCGGACCACGCGGCTGTGGCGGCGGCGGTGGCCTTTGCCCTGCGCGGCCAGAACAAGGCCCTGCAGTGGGTGATGTGGCTGCTGACGGCGCTGATCGTGCTCGCGCGGGTGTTCGTCGGCGTGCACTGGCCGACGGACGTCCTCGGGGGAGTCGCAGTGGGCTTCGTGGCGGCGACGGCCGTCCAGACCCTTTCGGGGCCCCTCAGGCGACCGGCCGATTTCGTCCTGGGCCTCTTCCGCATGCATGAGGGGCAGCGGGCCCGCTAACCCCTGCGGGATGACATATTTCGGAGGTGGACGCAAGCGATGCTGACCGGAAGCATCACCTGGCTCAACAACATGGCGATGGTGGCGAAGAGCGGCAGCGGGCACGAAATCGTGATGGACGCCGCTGCCGCAGTCGGCGGGGAGGAGCGCGGCGCGCGCCCGAAGGAGCTCACACTGCTCAGCCTGGGCGGCTGCACCGGCATGGATGTGATTGCGATCATGCAGAAGAAGCGGGTTCCGTTCACGAGTTTCACCATCGACCTCGAGGCTGACACGTCCAAAGAGCACCCCCAGGTGTTCACGGAGATCCGGCTGGTCTACAGGACCGTGGGTGAAGGGGTGCAGCGCGACCACGTCGACAGGGCCATCCAGCTTTCGCAGAACAAGTACTGCGGCGTGACCCACATGCTCAACAAGACGGCCAAGCTGGTCATCATCAGCGAGGTCAACGGGGAGCGCAAGACACTGAGCTGAAGGCTCAGGGGTGAACGCGGCCTCGGCGGTGCGGGGGCCGAGCGGGCCCGGGCGGCGGGCTCGCACCGTCCGCTGCGGCTGAAGAGAAAGCGGCCCAGGCCGTGTGCATGGCCTGGGCCGACCTGCGCCCATGGCCTCGGGTGCGGTCGCCGCCTATTGGCCGACCGCCCCGGCCTGCCTCGGCTGGCGTGCCGCTAGGGTGCCCGCCAGCAGGTTCGCGTAGAACTGAGCCCCCTGCGGGTTCAGGTGCACGCCGTCGGGGTAGAAGAACCCCGCATGGCCCTGGCTTGCACCGTACCAGTCCACGAGCACCGTGTGGGGGTAGCTCCTCGCGACGGAGGCGAGCAGCCGGTTGACCTGCCCTTGCCATGGGCGCGGCACGCGTGTGTTGACGAGCAGGATCTCCTTGGCGCCTGCGAGGGAGCGCAGCAGCGAGAGGAGCGCGGCGCGCGTGTAGGGGCCGTTCGTGCCGAGTTCCAGGATCACTCTGGAGCCGAGTTGGCGCCGGGCCCTCAGTTGCGCGATGACAGGAGGCGTCTGCCAGAGCTGTCGGCCGACAACCGCGTCGATGGTGATGCCTGGCAGCAACCGCTCGAGATACGGCGCCGCGTCGATCATCACCGAGTCCCCGATCGCGGTGACGTTGGCGCCCGCGGGCATCTGCGGGGACGACTCGGCCCGGGGCGGCGCCAGGCGCCCCCTGGGCGCGACGGCACGTCGCACATACACGTAGACGTTGGATGCAGGTGAGATGTGCGGTAGAGGTGGAGGGGGCAGGATGCTCAGGGACTTTGGCATCGTGCTCGCGGCCGCGGCCGGACCAAGGCCGACGAGACCGCCACAGGCGACGACCAGCAGGAGCGATGTCGTGGCTACCGTGACGAGACCGTGCAGCGACAGGCTCCTGCGGCGCAGGGCTCGCCGGCGCCACAGCCGCCAGATCCGCTCAAAGGCCCCTTGCCTGATCGGCTCTTCGATATAGCGCCAGGAAAGCGCCGCCAGCAAGATGGAGACAGCCACCTGCAGCCCGGCCTGCAGTGGGGAGAACCCTGTCTGGCCCACGGGCGTCGTCAGCGCGATAACAGGATAGTGCCAGAGGTAGATGCCGTACGACCGCACGCCGAGCCAGCGCAGCGGCTCTGTGCCCAGCACGCGTGCGACGCGGCTGCCAGGGCAGGTGGCCGCCGCGACGACCGCTGCCGTCGCCAGCGACAGGAGCGCGAGCCCCAGCGGGTAGAGGAAGGGGTCGCGCTCGCCGGTGGCGGCGAAAAGCACGAGGACGGCAACGAGCCCGCCAAAGCCAAGCAGGTCCAACGGCAGGCGCAGACGCTGGGAGACCTGACCGACCCGTCGGCTCGGCCACACCTGTGCCAGCGCAGCGCCAAGGAGCAGGGCGAACGCGCGCGTGTCGGTGCCGTAGTAGACCCTGTCCGGCCCCGCGCCGGAATGGAAGAGCACGCCCAGGGTGACCGCGGAGGCTATGGCCAGCGCGAGCGTTGCGACGAAGAGAGCCCAGCGCGGCAAAAAGCGCAGGCCCAGCCAGAGCAAGCCTGGCCAGACGAGGTAGAACTGCTCTTCCACCGCGAGAGACCAGAGGTGGGTCAGTGGTGACGGCGGTCCGAAGCTCGCGAAGTAGGAGACGTGGTGGAAGATGTACCACCAGTTGCTCACGTAGAGTGCCGCGGCGAGGACCTCGCCGCGCAGTTCACCGAGGCGCGCAGGATCGACCAGCGTCACATAGGCCGCGACGGCAGACAGGAGCACGACGAGGGCAGGCAGAAGACGGCGTGCGCGCCTCAGCCAGAAGCCCCGCAGGTCGAGCGAGCCGAGCCGTTCCCACTGGTCGATGAGGATGTCGCTGATCAGGTAGCCCGAGAGCACGAAGAAGACGCCAACGCCCAGGAGACCGCCTTGCGCCATGGGCAGGCCGAGATGGAAAGCGATCACGCCGAGCACGGCAACCGCGCGGAGCCCGTCAAGGCCCGGCATGTAACGGCCCTTGGCGGATACCGGCTTCGGCACGTGACCTCGCTCCCTTCACCCAGGAACAGCAGGACAGGGCACGGGCCAGGGCGGGAGGGGCTTCGAGTTGTGGGTGAGGCAGGGTGTAGGCAACCCGCCAATAGAAATAGAACTTACGAGGATCTGCAATAAGTATACGGCGCGACGGCACCTCAGGTTCCTGAATATCATGCCCTTTTCGCATGAGTAGGTGGACATGTCGCTATGGATAGGGGGACGTCCATATGGCAGCCAGCAACCTTGGTATTGAAAATAGGTAGACGGGCGGCGTGCCATGACTGGCTTCGATTGACGAAGGGCAACTTATACGTTGACTTGGGTTGCCTGACGGAGGCTCAGGAATGTAGATCGATGTGTCACCATGGACCACAGACTTTCGCCGGGCCGCAAGAGACCGGGACAGGCTGCCGTCGAAGCAGTTCTATGAGGGGCGGACGAGGTTATGACTGTCGCCGCGGGCCGGGGCTGCCTGCCTGGGGTCGGGGCGCTTCGCCGGCGAGCATGACGTGCGCCGCCACCCTGGAGGACGTTCCGGCGACCAGGCAGGTTGCGTGCTCGCAGGGACTTGAGCATCCCGACGGCCGACCGGCCGTTCCCAGCATCAGGGGCTCAGGCTAGAATCGACATAGGCGCACGATAGCGTAAAGGAAGCGGGAGGCGAAGCGATGGATTTCACGCTTGCCGAGGAAGACCGCATGGTGCAGGAGACGGTGCGCGATTTCGCGGAGCGGGAACTCGGGCCCGGCGCCGCCGCGCGCGACCGCGACGGCACGTTCGATCTCGACGTATACCGCAAGATGGCCGAGCTTGGCCTGCTGGGACTGCCGATCGCAGAAGAGTGGGGCGGCGCTGGCGGCACCTACCTGCAATACGCGATCGCCGTCGAGGAGATCTCGCGGGTCTGCGCCTCGACGGGCCTCAGCTACGCGGCACACGTATCGCTGGGTCTGGGCAGCCTCAGCCTGCTCGGCAGCGATGTGCAGAAGGGCACCTATCTCGCGCCGGGAGCCAGGGGGCAGTACCTGGTCGCTTTCGGCCTGACGGAGGCTGGCGCAGGATCGGACGCAGGCGGCACGCGCACGCGCGCCGCCAAGGTCGAGGGGGGATGGCTCCTCTCGGGCAGCAAGGCGTTCATTACCAACGCCAAGTCGGCGGGCGTCAGCGTGATCACCGCCGTGACGGATCCGGGCAAGGGCGCACGCGGCATCACGGCTTTCCTCGTGCCGAAGGATACGGAAGGCTTCTATCCGAGCACCTCTTACGACAAGATGGGTATGAGGGCGTCCGAAACGGCCGAGATCGAACTGCGCGACGCCTACGTGCCGGACGAGGCCATGCTCGGTGGACGCGGCGAGGGGTTCCGCGGCTTCCTCGAAGTCCTGGATGGCGGCCGCATCTCGATCGGCGCGCTCGGCGTCGGCATCGCGCAGGCGGCCCTCGAGGCCTCGCTCGCGTACGCCCAGACGCGCGAGCAGTTCGGTCAGAAGATCGGGCAGTTCGAGGCGATCCAGTTCAAGCTGGCCGACATGGCCATGGAAGTCGAGATGGCGCGCCTGCTGGTCCACAAGGCCGCGTGGCTCAAGGACCAGCACCAGCCGTTCGGCCAGGTGGCCGCGATGGCCAAGCTCTTCGCCTCGGAGGCCGCGATGCGCGCCGCGACGCAGGCGATCCAGATCCACGGCGGGAACGGCTACATCCGCGAGTACCCCGTGGAGCGCTACCTGCGCGACGCGAAGCTGCTCGAGATCGGCGAGGGCACGTCCGAGATCCAGCGGCTGGTCATCGCGCGCGGGCTCGGACTCGGTCGGTAGGCATCTCGCGAGGAGGACAACGCAAGTGGAGATCTTGAGCCCTATGGCCGGCATGCTCCTGCGGTATTCGGTCGCGGTCGGCGACGCGGTCGCCGACGGCCAGGAGGTAGCCGTGCTCGAGTCGATGAAGATGGAGGTGCCTGTCGCCGCGTCCGGTCAGGGCACCGTCGGGGAGCTCAAGGCGGAAGTGGGGGCATTCGTCCAGGAGGGTGAGCCCCTCGTGTCCTTGCGATGAGCGGTCGCGACGAGATTGTCGCCCGCCGGCGCGCAATCGCGCAGGGCGGCGCGCAAAAGTACCACGAGCAGGCGTCCCGGCGCGGCAAGCTGTTCGTGCGCCGGCGGCTCGAGCTTCTCCTGGACCCCGGCAGCTTCGTCGAGGACGGCATGTTTGCGAACGATCTGGCAGGGGATCTGCCCGCTGACGGCGTCGTCACGGGCGTAGGCCGCATCGACGGCAGGCCCGTGGCCCTGATGGCCAACGACTCGACGGTCAAGGCCGGTTCCTGGGGCAGCCGCACCGTGGAGAAGATCCTGCGCGTGCAGGAAATGGCGGAGCGCCTCGAGGTGCCGCTCTTCTATCTCGTGGACTCGGCCGGGGCGCGCATCACCGACCAGGTCGAGATGTTCCCCGGCCGCCGCGGCGCCGGACGCATCTTCTTCAACCAAGTCCAGCTGTCCGGCCGGGTACCCCAGATATGCATCCTGTTCGGGCCCAGCGCCGCCGGAGGCGCCTATATCCCCGCGTTTACCGACGTCACGATCATGGTGGAGGGCAACGCGTCGATGTACCTCGGCTCGCCCCGCATGGCCGAGATGGTGATCGGCGAGAAGGTGTCGCTCGAGGAGATGGGCGGCGCCCGCATGCACGCCAGCGTGAGCGGGCTCGGTGACGCCCTCCTGCCCGATGAGGAGGAGGCGATCGCCTGGGCGAGGCGCTACTTCGCGCTGATGCCGCAGAACTTCCGCGCAGGGCCCGCAGTCGTCGCCGCGGCGCCGCCTGTGGCCAAGGACCTCGCCAAGCTGATTCCCGAGAACCAGAACCTGCCCTTCGATATGCACGAACTCGTCGACGGCCTAGTCGACGAGGGCAGCTTCCTCGAGATCAAGGAACTCTACGCGCCCGAGCTGATCGTCGGTCTCGCGCGTCTGAACGGGCAGGTCGTCGGCATCGTCGCCAATCAGCCGAGCGTCAAAGGCGGCGTGCTCTTCGTCGACTCGTCCGACAAGGCTGCGCGGTTCATCTGGCTCTGCGACGCGTTCAACATCCCTCTCGTCTTTCTCTCGGACGTACCCGGCTTCATGATCGGCACGAAGGTGGAGCGCCAGGGCATCATCAGGCACGGCGCCAAGCTGATCACGGCCGTGTCGGAGGCGACCGTGCCCAAGTATTGCGTCGTGGTGCGCAAGGCGTACGGCGCCGGTCTCTACGCCATGGCGGGCCCAGCGTTCGCCCCTGAGGCGACGATCGCCCTGCCGGGCGCGCAGATCGCCGTGATGGGGCCCGAGGCCGCGGTCAACGCCGTGCACTTCAACCACATCCAGGAGCTGCCGCCCGCCGAGCGGCCAGCCTTCATCAGCGCGGAGCGCCAAAGCTACCGCCAGGACATCGACATCCGACGGCTCGCCTCGGAACTGATCGTCGACGACATCGTGCCGCCCGAGAACCTGCGGGACGATCTCGTTCGCCGTCTCGGAGCCGCGGGGAGCCGCACAGTGCAGCAGCCGCCGAAGCGTCACGGCGTGCCGCCGGTGTAGGAGGCAGGGCATGGAGACGATCACGCTGCGCGAGGTCGGCCTGCGGGACGGGCTGCAGGCAGAGGACCGCGTGCTGTCGACGGACGAGAAGCTCGAGCTGCTCCGGGCGCTCGCGCCGACGGGCCTGACAAGGCTCGAGGTGACCTCGTTCGTCCATCCGAAGGCCATTCCCCAGCTGGCGGACGCCGAAGCGTTCCTGGCAAGGGCGGAAAAGCCTGCTGGGCAGATCTGGTCGGCGCTCGTGCCGAACGAGCGCGGCGCCGCAAGAGCGGCGCAGGCGCCGGTCATCGACGAGTGGACATTCTTCCTCTCCGCCTCCGAGGCGCACAACCAGGCGAATGTGCGGATGTCGGTCGAGGACTCGCTGCAGGCGGCCGCTCAGGTGGCGGCCGCCGCCCAGGTGGCGAACCGTGCCATCTCGGGCGTGGTGGCGACAAGCTTCGTCTGCCCCTATGCCGGACCGACGCCGGTCGAGGACGTCGTGCGGGTGGCCAGGCGGCTCTACGGCCTGGGCTACCACCGGCTCCTGCTGGGCGACACGATCGGCGCCGCCTCACCCAGCATGGTGCGGCGACTCGTCCAGGCCTTGCAGGATGCGCTGCCCGAGGCCGAACTCGGACTGCACTTCCACAACACGCGCGGCCAGGCTCCGGCCAACGCCCTTGCCGGCGCCGGGGAGGGCGTACGCCTGTTCGACGGCTCGATCGGCGGCATGGGCGGGTGTCCTTACGCGCCCGGAGCGACGGGCAACGTGGCGACCGAGGATCTCTGCTGGCTCTTCGAGGCGGAGGGCTACGCGACCGCCCTCGACCTGAAGGCGCTCGCGGGCGCCGCCCGCAGCGCGGAGCGCCTTGTCGGACGCCGTCTGAGCGGGTCCGTGATGCGCACCTTCGAGGAGGGGACGGCCTGTGGCGATTGACGTGACGCGCGCTGCCGTGGCGCGCGTGGTGCTGAACCGGCCGGAGCGGCGCAACGCGCTCGACCGGCAGGGCCTGCGGCAGCTCGTCGAGGCCTTCACCGAGCTCGGCAGGGGCCAAGGGGTGCGTGCCGTGGTCATATCCGGCGCAGGCGGCAACTTCTGCGCCGGCGCCGATCTCCGGGAGGTGCGCGAGGCCGCCGACGTCGCGGCGCGCCGCGAATACTTCGGCGGCGTGGCCGACGTGATACGCGCGATGCGCCTCTGCCCAAGGCCCATCATAGCCTCGGTGGAAGGCTTCTGCCTTGCCGGGGCGATGGGCATCCTGGCAGCCGCCGATCTCGCCTACGCCAGCGAGGACGCGCAGTTCGGGCTGCCCGAGGTGCAGATCGGGCTTTTCCCGATGGTGGTGCTGGAGCCGCTCTCGCGGCTCGTCGGGCTGCGGGCCCTGGGCGACCTCGCCTTGACCGGCAGGCGCATCCCGGCCCGGGAGGCCTTGCGCATCGGCCTTCTGAACGATGTCGTGCCGGCTGCGGAGCTGGCTGCGGTGACGGAGCGCAAGGCCTTGGAGCTTGCGGCGCTCAGCCCTTTCATCCTCGCGATGGGCAAGGAGGCGCTCACGGAGGCCGCGCAACTGCCGTCCGCAGGCGCCCTGCGCTACCTGCAGGGCATGGTCAGCCAGGTCGCGTCGAGCAGCGACGGGCAGGAGGGTGTGGCGGCATTTCTCGAGAAAAGGAAACCCGAGTGGACGGGACGATGAGCCAGGGAGGCAACAAGGTGCGCATAGCGGAGCTCGGAGGCGCGGTGGGGGAGCGGGTGGAGATCAGGGGTTGGCTGACGAGCCTGCGCAAGAGCGGCGGCATCCGCTTCCTCGTCGTGCGTGACGGGTCGGGGCAGGTCCAGATGGTGCTGCGCGAGAAGGACGTGCCCGCGGACGTCTGGGAGCAGAGCGCCGGGCTCGCGCAGGAGACGTCGATCATCGCGTACGGGCGTTGCCGCGCGGACGCGCGCGCGCCGTCCGGCGTCGAAATCGACCTTGACAACGTGCAGATCGTGGGCGGCAGCGGCGAATACCCGATTCAGCCGAAGGAGCACGGCGTCGACTTCCTGCTCGACCACCGGCACCTCTGGCTGCGCAGCCAGCGCCAGGCGGCGATCATGCGCGTCCGCAGCCGCTTCGAGCATGCGATCCGCAACTGGCTCGACGACCAGGGCTTTGTCGCCGCCGATACGCCGATTCTGACGCCATCGGCCTGCGAGGGCACCACGACGCTGTTCGAGACCACGTATTTCGAGCAGAAGGCGTATCTTTCGCAAAGTGGCCAGCTTTACAACGAGGCCCTGGCGCAGGCGCTCGGCAAGGTTTACTGCTTCGGGCCGGCGTTCCGCGCCGAGCGTTCGAAAACGCGCCGCCACCTGATCGAGTTCTGGATGGTCGAGCCGGAGATGGCCTTCACGGATCTGGATGGGTGCCTCGAAACGGTGGAGCAGCTCTTGAGCTACGCGGTGGGCGAGGTCGCACGCCGCTGCGCGGACGACCTCAGGCTGCTCGGGCGGGACCCCGAGGAACTCGCGCAGGTGAGACCGCCCTTCCCGCGAATCTCTTACGACGAGGCGATCGGGATCCTGCGCGAGGAAGGCCTCGAAATCCCTTGGGGCGAGGACTTCGGCGCGCCGCACGAAGCGGCGATCTCGCAGCGTTTCGGCCTGCCTGTCTTCGTACACCGCTACCCCACGGCGGCGAAGGCCTTCTACATGAAGCCCGACCCCGATCGGCCCGAAGTTGTCCTGAGCGCCGACCTGCTGGCCCCCGAAGGCTACGGCGAGATCGTGGGCGGGGGACAGCGCATCGACGACTACGACCTGCTGCTGCGGCGGCTCGAGGAAAACGACCTGCCCAAGGACGACTACGACTGGTACCTGGACCTGCGCCGCTACGGATCGGTGCCGCACTCCGGTTTTGGCCTTGGCATCGAGCGCACGCTCGCCTGGATGCTGAGACTTGACCACGTGCGCGAGTCGATTCCATTCCCGCGGATGCTTTATAGGCTGCGACCCTAGTTTGCGGGGTGATTCGGTGTGGCCGGAATCGGAGAGGAACTGAGAGCCGCACGAGAAGCCAGGGGCATGTCCATCCTCGCGGTGCAGCAGGAGCTGCATATTCGTGAACGCTATCTCGAGGCCCTCGAGCAGGACGATTTCGAGCAGTTCCCCGGCCTGGTCTATGCCCGGGGCTTCCTGCGCAGCTACGCCCGCTACCTCGGCCTCGACGCGGAGGAACTCCTGTCGCGCGTGCCCAAGCCTGTCGAAGCCGAGCCGCCGCAAGTGGCGCAGCCCGAGCCGCAACGCCGCCGTCAGATGCGCCCGCTCACGATCGGGCGCAGGGGCAGCCAGTGGCCATGGGTCGTCATACCGCTCGTCTTCCTGGTGGCCTTGCTCTACTTCGTCGGCTCCCACCCGAATCTTTTCGGCGGCGGTCAGCCGCGCCAGACGCAGGTGACGACGCAGCCCGCTGGGCACAAGCAGAAGCCCCGGACGAAGAAGCACAAGCAGAAGCCGCCCGTGCAGCAGGCAACCTTGACGCCGGCTCCGCCCTCGACGGGACCCTACGGCGGCACCGAGACGAACTACACCGTCGCCAAGGGACCGATCACGCTGCGACTGGAGCTCACGGCCCCGTGCTACGTCTATCTCGATGTCGACGGCGCCCAGACGCCGCAACTGGACAGCACCCAGACCTCCGGAACACTGGATTACACGGCGCAGCAGAGCTTCGTGATCAAGCTCGGCAACGCGTCCGCCGCCACCCTGACGGTGGACGGCCAGGCGGTGTCGCTGCAGGGCCAGCTGGTGCAGTCGATCGGCGTCAGCGTGCAACAGGGCGGGTAGGGCGACCTAGCTGGCGCATGCTAACTTCCCGGAGGGGAGGCCATGCGCCGTCGCATCGCGTGCATCCTGGGTGCGCTCGCTCTCTTTCTGCCCATGCCGGCGGCGGCCGATGCCCCGCCCGCGCCACCGCCGCACCTCTCATCCGACGCCGCACTGCTCCTCGACGCGACGAGCGGCGAGGTGCTGTACGCCAAATCCGCCTACGTGCGCCGCTCGCCCGCCAGCACGACCAAGCTGCTGACGGCCCTCGTCGCCGTCCGGTCGGGCGTGCCTTTGGGCCGTGTGTTCGAAGTGTCGGTCCAGTCGGCCGCTGTGCCGGGCTCGAAGGCGCATCTGCGCGCCGGGGACCGCTATACGCTGCGCGAACTGCTCGAGGGCATGCTGATGCGCTCGGGCAACGATGCGGCCCATGCGGTCGCGACGAGCGTCGCCCCGGACGTGGAGAGCTTCGCCGAGCGCATGAACAGGACCGCGCTCGAGATCGGCGCCAGGCAGACGCATTTCGTCAATCCGCACGGTCTTACGGCCGCCCACCACTACACGAGCGCCAAGGATCTCTCACGCATCGCCGAGGCCGCCCTTGGCGAGCCCGAGATTCGCCGCATCGTGGCCTCGCAGGAACTGACCCTGACACCCGAAGGCCGTGCGGGTCGGCCGATCCGCAACACGAATTCCCTGCTCGGCAGCTACCTCGGCGCCGACGGCGCCAAGACCGGCACGACCAACGCCGCGGGCAAATGCCTTGTCGCCTCGGCGCGCCGCGAGGGCGTCCACCTGATCGCGGTCGTGCTGAGGGGAGGCGACCGTTACGGCGACGCGCGACGCCTCCTCGACTGGGGATTCGCCCGCGACAGCGGGGCTCTCGTCTTCGCGCGGGGACAACTGCTCGGACACCTGCCCGATGGGCGCCCGCTGGTTCTGGCCGACCGGCTGGCCGGATCCTTCCTGGACGGGCGGGTGCTGCGCCTGCGCATTGTCCGCGGCGCCGACGGGGCAGGACATGGCGGCATCTCTGGCGTCGCCCTCCTCATGCGTGGATCGGAGCCGATCGCCATAAGCCCGCTGCTCGCTCCACCGCGACCCTGGCCCTGGTGGCTTCGGCCGGTCGTGCGGCTTCTGCCGCGGCCCGTTGACCCAGGTTCGCTCCACTCCATATAATTTCATCGGATGTGCGTTTGGATCGCGTACGGGGCAGGGGGCCGCCGGCAGGCGGTCCCCGAGCGCTCCTAGGGAAGGGGTCATGGCTCGTTGGCAAAGATCGTCGGCATCGACCTGGGCACCACGAACTCGGTGGTGGCAGTGATGGAGGGTGGGCAGCCGACGGTGATCGTGAACGCCGAAGGGTCGCGCACGACACCGTCCGTCGTCGCCTTCCAGAAGGGCGGAGAGCGGCTCGTCGGTCAGTTGGCGCGCCGCCAGGCAGTGCTCAACTCGGACAACACGGTTGCGTCGGTCAAGCGCTTCATCGGCCGCCGCTACGACGAGGTGGAGCTGGAGCGCAAGCGGGTACCGTACCGCGTGACGGCTGGCTCGAACGGCGAGGCGCGCATCGATGTGCCGGCCGCCGGCAAGGAGATGTCTCCCGAGGAGATCTCCGCAGCCGTCCTGCAGAAGCTGAAGAGCGACGCGGAGCGTTACCTCGGCGAGACGGTCAGCCAGGCCGTCATCACCGTGCCCGCGTACTTCAACGACGCGCAGCGCCAGGCGACCAAGGACGCCGGGCGGATCGCGGGGCTCGAGGTTCTGCGCATCATCAACGAGCCGACCGCGGCTGCCTTGGCCTATGGTCTCGACCGCAAGAAGGATGAGACCATCCTGGTCTTCGACCTGGGCGGCGGCACCTTCGACGTCTCGATCCTCGAGGTGGGCGAGGGCGTCTTCGAGGTCAAGGCGACGAGCGGCGACACGCATCTGGGTGGCGACGACTACGACGAGCGCGTCGTCAACTGGATGGTGGACGAGTTCAAAAAGCAGCAGGGCATCGACCTGCGCCAGGACCGGCAGGCGCTGCAGCGCCTGATGGAAGCGGCGGAAAAGGCCAAGATCGAGCTCTCCAGCATGACGGAGACGTCCATCAACCTGCCGTTCATCACGGCGGACCAGAATGGCCCCAAGCACCTGGACCTCCGCCTTACGCGCGCCCGCTTCGAGGAACAGACGCGGGACCTGACGGAGCGCTGCGCGGGACCTGTGCGCCAGGCCCTGGCGGATGCGGGCCTGAGCGAGCGTCAGATCGACGAGATCGTGCTGGTCGGCGGGTCGACCCGCATGCCGGTGATCCAGGAACTTGTGCAGAAGCTCACGGGCAAGGAGCCGAACCGCGGCGTCAACCCGGACGAGGTGGTCGCCGTCGGCGCAGCGATCCAGGCTGGAGTGCTGGGCGGCGAGGTCAAGGACATTGTCCTGCTCGACGTCACACCGCTCTCGCTGGGCATCGAGACCCTGGGCGGCGTCATGACGAAGCTGATCGAGCGCAACACGACGATCCCGACACGCAAGAGCCAGACCTTCACGACGGCCGCGGACGGCCAGACATCCGTGGAGGTGCATGTGCTGCAGGGCGAGCGGGACATGGCCGCCGGCAACCGCACCTTGGGCCGGTTCCACCTGGACGGCATCCCCCCTGCGCCGCGCGGCGTGCCGCAGATCGAGGTCACATTCGATATCGACGCGAACGGCATCGTCAACGTCTCGGCCAAGGATCTCGGCACCGGCCGCGAGCAGCGCGTCACGATCACCGCGTCGACACAGCTCGGCCGCGACGAGGTCGAACGGCTGATCCACGAAGCGCAGGACAAGGCGCAGGAGGACAAGGCTGCGCGAGACCTCGCCGAGGCGCGAAACCATGCGGAGTCCCTGATCTACGCCACCGAGAAGTCTCTTTCGGACCTCAAGGACAAGGTCTCCGCCGACGACAAGAGCCAAGCCGAGGCAGCCATCCAGGCGTTGCGCGAGACGCTCGCGCAGGACGACCGCCAGGCCATCGAGGACAAGACCAAGGAGCTCGAGCAGATCTCCTACAAGTTCGCCGAGGAACTCTACAAGCAGGCTGGTGCGGCGCAGCAGCCGGATGGGCAGTCGCCGCCGCCGCCGGAAGAGGGACCGACGGTCGAGGGCGACGTGACGGGCTGAGAGAAACGACCGGGAGCGGCGTCAAGCATGGCGCCGCTCCCGCGTCTACCGAGCGGGAACAATGCAAGTGGCCCGGCGCATGCAGGCGGATGCGGCCCCGGGCCTGGAGTCGTCCGCGAGGCTGCAAAAAGCCGAGCGCAACCCGCCGGTGACGCTCCTGCTCAATCGCAGGACATGCACTGTCTTGGCCGGACGAACGGCGAATAGCTTGGCGCCTCCGGCACGATCCGGCCGTCCGCTGCCCACTCCGCCATGCGGTTGAAGGGTGGGATACCGAGAAGGCGTTGTCCGGCGGCTAGTCCGGGAGCCGGCTCAGATCGGCGACGAAGGACGCCGCGGCCGCACGGGCGGAGTAGTGCTTGCGCACGTCGTCCTGCGCGGCGGCGCCGAGCCTGGCCGCGTTCGCGAGGGCCTGCTTGAGAGCCGCCGCCAGGGCCAGGGGGTCATTGGGGGCGACGAGCAGGCCGTTGCGGCCGCTCTCGATCAGCTCCCTCAGACCGCCGATGCCGCTCGCCACCACGGGCCTGCCGGATGCCATGCCCTCGATCACCGAGATCGAGGTGGCCTCCTCGACGCCCGCTACAGGGACGGATGGGACGGCGATGCAGTCGCAGGCGGCGTAGTAGGCGGCCATGGCTGCGTGGGGCTGCGCGCCGGTGAAGATGACGCGGTCCGTGAGGGAGAGCTCGCGCACCTGGCTCTCGAGCCGAGGGCGGTCTACGCCGTCGCCGACGACGAGCAGGCGCGCTTCAGGCCACGCCTGCAAGGCGGCGACAGCTACGTGCACGCCGTTCTTCGGCGTGAGCCGCCTGGGGCAGAGCACGACCGGACCGTCGCCCAGGCCCAGCTTGCGGCGCGCATCCGCCTTCGGCGGAAGTCCTTCGGCCCACGCCATGTCGAGGAAGTTCGGCTGGACGCGCGCGTCGTCGCGGCCGGCCGTATCAAGAATGTGACGGGCGATGCGGCTGTCGACCGCCACGATCCGGTCGGCCGCCTGGTAGCCCGCCTTTTCCCAGCGGGCGAACGCCCGCTCCCCGTACGTTCCTGGACGCAGGCCGCGCCGGCTCAAGGCCTCGCGCGTGAAGTAGCCGTGCACCGTCAGGATGCAATTTCGCCCCGCGGCCTTGGCGGCCAGCGCGGCCAGCACGTCCTCCGCGATGATGCGGCTCGTCGGCGGCTCGGCCAAGAGCGCCTCGCGCAGCAGGGAGAGACGCACCCTGTGCGACCAGACGAGCCCCTGGTCCTGGCCGAGCAGCTGCAGCGCGCGTGAAGGCGCGCGGGCGATCAAGTCCAGCCTGAGTGGCGCATGTCCACGGGGCGTCACGACCTTGACCTCGTGGCCCAAGTCGGCGAGCGCCGATGCCAGGGTGGCCACATGCGTCGAGAGCCCGCCGGCGTGGGGATAGTCGAAGACAGTGGCGAATACGACCCTCATCTCTCTGCCTCCATGGCCCGGCGCAGCACCTCGCGGGTCGCACTGACCGTCTCTTCCAGGCGAAAGCGGCGCGACTCCCTGCGCGCCGCGGCGGAAAGCGATTGGCGCTCCGCGAGCGCAGCCCTGACCGCCCTTGCCAGGTCGTCGGCGTCCTCCGGGCGGCAGAGCCTGCCGCCCGTTCCCACCAGCCAGGGCACGGCGCCGACGGCGCTGGCCACCACAGGGACGCCCTGCGCCATCGCCTCGACGGCCGAAAGGCCGAAGCCCTCGGCGCGCGATGGCACAAGCAGAAGGTCGGCTCCGGCCACGATGGTGGGGAAGTCCGTCCGGTAGCCGAGGAAGTGGACCCGGTCGGAGCAGCCCAGGTCCTGCGCGAGGGCCTCGAGCGCCGGGCCTTGCGGTCCTTCGCCCATGATGGCGAGCTGGGCGCCAGGGATGGCCACAAGCGCCCGCAGCGCGATGTCGACGCCCTTCAGGTGCTGCAGGCGCGCGGCGATGCAGAGCAGGGGTCGGCCCGGAACGAGACCGGGCAGGGTCAGGACATCGGGCGGCGGCGCATCGGCGATGCCGTTCGGCACGACTGCGACGCTGCCCGCGAGAGCGCCCCGCTGCTCGAGATCCTGAGCGATCGCCTCCGACACGGCGATGAGGTAGCGGCTCCACTGCAGCGTGGCCCCGTCGAGCAGGAGCGCGGCGAACGCCGCTTCGGGGCTGCGGTAGTCCCTTGCGAGGAAGCTGTGCACCGTGGTCACGACGGGCACGCCACGCATGCGGCCGTAGAGCCGGCCGAGCAGGTTCGCGCGCATACCGTGGGTGTGCAGGACATCCGGCCGAAGGGCGGAGACGGCGGCGGCGAACTCGGCCACCCGGACCCGGTGCAGATGGCAGCCTTGCGGCGAGATGTGGTCTCGCCCGAGCGAGACCAGATGCACCTCGTCGCTGTGCGCAAGCCCAGGCAGGACATCCGCCATGTAGCGTGCGGCACCGCCTCCGTCGCCGCCGCCGTAGATTTCCACGATGCGCACCCTGTCATCTCCTCATTGCGGAAATCCGCCGGCCGGGCGACCGCAGGACGCGCCCAAGCAGGTTGAGGGCGTACCGCGCCTTCGCTCCACCGAGCCAGCGCAGCAGAAGCAGGTAGAGGCCCAGGAGCAGGAGACTCCCGACCACCACAAGGCCGAACTGCATCAGGCGACCGCTCACGAAGCCGATGCGCGACATAAAGAGGCTGAGCGGCGCGAGCGGGACGGCGGCGACGAGCGACCAGAGATACGGGCGCAACGAGATGGCGTGGCGGCCGACCAGCATGCGCTCAAGCTGATACGTCGTGACCGAGAAGTAGAGAGCGGCGTCGATGGTCGTGCCGAGCGCGATGCCGGGGGCGCCCATCACCCGGATCAGGAGGTAGTCGAAGAGCGCGTTGAGGGCGATGAAGACGACACTCGTGCGGGCCAGCACGGCCGTGTTCTTCTCGGCGTAGAAGGCGCGGGCGATGAAGGCCTGCATGGTGCGGAAGATCAGGGAGCCCGCGTAGGCGGCGACGATCGCCGCGGTCGCGAGCACGGCGGCATGTCCGAAGCGGCCATAGCCGAAGACGACCTTGGTCGCCGGCACGGCGAAGCCGATGAGGAGAAAGGCGATCGGCAGCGTTGCCACCCACGTCAGGTAGAGTGCGCGGTCGACCGATCTGATCAGTCCCTCCCTGTCCTGGTTCTGCGCATGCTGGGCGAAGTCCGGAAACAGCACGGTCGCGAGCGAGGAGCCGAAGAGGCTTACGGGCAGCTCGAGGAAGCGGCCGCCGAACGTCAGTTCCAGGAGGCCGCCCGTGGCTACGGACGAGGCGAAGGCCTGGTCGACGAGGAAGTTGATCTGACCGACGACGCCTGAGGTGACCTGGCTCGGCATCAGCCTGATCGCCTGCCACGTGCGCCGCCATGTTTCCGGCGTCGGGGTGCGGAACGGGCGGACGGCAGGCCACATGGAGAGCAGAGCGAAGGTGGCGCCGAGCACGAAGGCCACACCGGTGCTGATCAGACCGAAGTGGTGCAGCAGCACCAGCACGACGACGTTCGTCAGGGAACGCACCAGGTTGGCGGAGGAGAGCCGGCCGAACTTGCGCTCGGCGTTCAGCCGCCCTGTCCAGACCGCCGCCAGGTCGAGGGGGATCAGCATGAGCGCGAAGAGCCAGCTGAGCTCGGCGGCCATCTGGGCGCCTTTCGGCGTGAGTCCGCGGAAGACCACGGGCAGGTAGAGCGGTGCGACAAGACCGAGCACGAGTGTCAGGGGCACGTGAACGGCGAGGATGAAGCGCGTCAGGGCGCTTGTGAGGCGTGGCGCGTCCTCGCGATCCTCGTGGAAGTAGGGCACCGTGACCGACGACAGCCCCTGGCTCAGCAGCGAGTTGATGGCCTGGGGGACCGCCTGCGCCGCGGCATACGCGTCGCCCAGGACACCTGCGCCGAAGTAGGCGCCGATCAGCGTGTCGCGGATGACGCCGGCCAGCTTGCCGAGCATCGTCCAGGACATCACGGTGAGCGTTGCGGCGGCGCGACTCTGTTCCGTGGCCTGCTCGCTAGGCATCGGGGCGCACTTCCGTGGAGCTCGGCAGACCGTCGGCACCGAGGTGCGGACCTCGTGGGCGCAGGCGTCGCAGGATCCTGTCGGCGCCTGCGAAGGCCAGGCGGCGCTGCTCTTGCGCGTATTCCCTCAGCCTGCCGCCCCAGCCGGGATGGTCGCCGAGCGCGGCCAGCAGTGCGCCGGGCGCTTCGCCGGCCCGCGCCACCGGCAGCCAGAGCCCGTGGTGGCCCAGAGCGTCGTGCAGTTCGGAAACCTTGGTGTCGTAGGCGAGACCGATGCTCGGAATGCCCTGGGCGGTCGCCAGCAGCCCCGAATGCAGGCGCATCGCGATGACCGCGCCGCACAGCGCGTACCGCTCGATGATGTCGTCGAGCGACGGCAGCGCAGGTGGTACGTCGACCTTGTCGCAGCCAAGCAGTTCCTGCAGGGCCTGTCCGACTTCGAGATCCTGGCGTTCGAAAGGCAGGAAGACGATGGGGCCGGGGAACCAGCCGTGGACCGCCCTCAGCCCGCGGGCGACCGCCGGCAGGTCGAGGCCGGGCCAGCGCCGGAGCGAAATGCCGAGCTGCTGGCCGTTCGTGCGCGCGGGCAGATCGAGGGCCCACGCGAGGTCCGGCAGGATCTCCGCCTCGACGCCCGCGAGGTGCAAAAGGGACTGCGAGGCCTTGTCGCGCACCGTCAAGGCGACGGCGTGGCGTAGCACATCGGCTACTTCGGGCAGGGAAGTATAGCGCAGCGGGCCGACACCTACGGCCCAGAAGGCGAGCGGGATGCCGTAGCGGTTGGCCCAGCGCGCCAACGAGAGGGTGCGTCCAAGAGTGCCGCGGATGCCGCGGCGACCGGAAATGTCCTGGAGGAGGCCGCCGCCGCCCAGGATGAGCGCGTCGCTTTGCCTGAGAGCGAGGGCGCGGGGGACGGCGTCGCGGAAGATGGAGCGGTCCAGGGCGCGAATGCCGTAGGTCTTCCTGGTGAATTCCGGCTTTCCGGAGAGCACTGTCAGGTCGATAGGGCGGCTTGATGCGCCCATCAGGGCCAGCAGGCCTGAGAGCACGGCCTCGTCGCCCATGTTGTAGCCGCCGTAGAAACCTGAGGCGAGAAGGCGCAGTGCGCGGTCGCTCATAAACGCTATGGTATAATACTTTCCGCTTGTCTGCACCGCCAACGCGGAGGTGGGCCCGAGTGGGTCGCAAGTTCAACGGCTTCGATATCCTGGTCGCGGTGATCATCGTGCTCGGTCTCCTGTTTCTCGCCCGCAAGGCACTGAACCGCGCCGCTCCGGCCGCGCCGCAGCAGACCGTGCTGTTCACAGTAACCTCCGTGCCGACCGTCAACGCGGCGACCGACGTCGCGCAGCTCATCAAGGGCGGCACCGTCCAGGTCTCGGCGTCGGGCTCCTTCGTGCAGTTCGGTACGCTGAAGGCCGTCGCCGTCCGTCCCGTCGAGACCTCTGTCCCCAACGGACGCGGCCAACTCGTCGTGACGACCGATCCGCTCGAAAAGCAGATCGTGATGACGGTCGAGGCGCAGGCGAACATCAGTCAGAAAAAGGTCACGATCAACGGCAATCCGTTCCTCGTCGGGCAAGGACTGCTGATGCAGGAAGGCGGCGCGCAGGTCAGCGGCTACATCACGAACGTGCGGGCCAAGTAGCACGTGGACCGCTACATAGCCGCCGTCGAGGGCAGCGCGATCCATCGCTTCCTGCGCAGACTCAACCTCTGGCTGTGGCAGGTCTGGCAGGGCTCGTGGCTCGGCCGGGCGTTCGAGGCACTGGCCCTTTGGGCGCGCAGCAGCTATATCGCGTCATGCTTCGTGGAACGCGGCGAGCCGGCGCCCTCGTCGATCGCGGGCTTCCTGCGCCGGCGCATCGGTGCGGAGTCCGGCCTTCGGCCCGTGACGCGGCTCGAGGCGTTCGGCCTGTACTTCTTCGTCTTTTTCGTGCCGATCGAGCTCTTTCTCGAAACGCACTTGCCGAAGACGGTCACCTACCTCGGCGATCTCACGCTCGTCCTGCTGGCCTTGAGCGCATTCATCCGCCTGAACCGCGCCGGCTGGCCCCTCAGGCGCACCCAGGCCGACCTGCCCGTGCTGCTCCTCCTCGGCGCGGCCTTGCTGTCGGCTCTCTGGAACGCCGTGCCCTTGGACATCGCGTTTTTCGGCACAAGAGCGTATCTCGAGTATTACGCGCTCTATCTCGTGCTGATCTACCTGCCGTTCTCCGAGGGGCGCCGCCGGGAGCTGCTCGTCTGGTTCCTGGTGCTGGCGGCGGCAATCGCTCTCTTGGGCGACGCGCAGAAGTTCCTGCATGTCGCCACGCCGCGCCAGTGGCTCGCGGCCGCCGAAGCGGCCACCACCCGCGCCTATGGCACGATGGGCAACCCCAACACGTTCGGCGGCTTCCTGGTCTGGGCCCTCGCGATGTTCCTTGCGCTGCTGTTCGGTCGGGTGCGGGGCGGGCTGCGCACACTGTCGCTGATCGGCGTCGTGATCGCCCTGCCCGCCCTCGTCTTCACGCTGTCGCGGGAAGCGCTCATGGCGTTCGCGGCAGGTGCCCTGCTGATCGCGACCGTGCTCGACAGGCGATTCCTGCTGGTGCTGGTGCTGGGTGCCGTCCTGCTGCCGATCGTCGATCCGCACCTCATCGAGCGTTTCACCTACGCCCTCAGTTCGGGCTACCTCACGACGAGCAGCACCTACGGCCGCCTGCTGTTCTGGAGCCGCGGGCTGCAGGCGTTTCTGGCGAAGCCGATCCTGGGCTGGGGCCCAGGCCGCTTCGGCGGGAGCGTCGCGCACCTCTACGGCTCGCCGGTCTACGTTCTCTACGGCCTCGGTTTCAAGCCGATCATCGACTCGCAGCATGTGCAGACCCTCGTCGAGCTGGGCATCGTCGGCTACATCGCGTTCCTCTGGCTCGGCGTCGCCGCAGTGCGCGCCGGCCTGAGACTCCACCGCGAGGATCGGGACCCGTTCTGGCGGGCGATGGGGCTCGCCCTGGCGGCCGGCACCACCGGCCTCTACATCCAGTCCGTGTTCGCGTCGCTCCTCGAAACCCATCAGGTGATCATTGTCTTCTGGCTGCTGTTCGGCATGGTGGCCTGGCGGCTCAAGCAGGCGCGCGAGGCGCGGGCGGGCGTTCCCGCCGCGGCGGTCGCGGCCGAAGAGGGCAAGGCCTGAACGGCGCGGTGCGATAAGACGCCCCGGACGGTTCGTACCGTCCGGGGCGTCTTATCGCTCGGATCAGGCCCTTGCCCGATCTGGGCGGTGCAGGTAGGTGCGGACCAGGAAGACGGGCAGGACGAGCATGCGCCTCAGACGCCAGGGCTCGCGGTACAGCCGGTAGAGCCACTCGAGGCCCGCGCGGCGCATCGGGGCCGGCGCCCGCGGCACACGTCCGGCCAGCACGTCGAACGAGCCGCCTACCCCCATGCGCACCTTGGTGCCTGTCCTGTCGCCCCAGGCGAGCAGGAAGCGCTCCTGGGCCGGCGAGCCGAGCGCGACAAACAGGATGTCCGCGTTGACCCGCGCGATTGCGGCCGCCACCTCCTCGCCCTGCTCTGGCGCGAAGTAGCCGTCGCGCCTTCCGGCGATGACGAGTTGCGGATAGCGCCTCTGGAGCTCAGCCGCCGCGGCTTCGTTGACCTCTTCCCGGGCGCCGAGCAGGTAGATGCGCCACCCCTGCGCTGCGGCTTCCTCGATGAGCAGCAGCATGAGGTCCACGCCGGTGACGCGGCTGCGCACCGCGCCGCCGCGCAGTCTGCTCGCCAGCACGATGCCGACGCCGTCGGCGATGCGCAGGCCCGCTTGCTCGATGAAGTCGCGCAGTTCGGCATCCCGCTGGGCCTTCATCACCTTTTCCGGGTTGATGGCGATCACCAGTAGCGGCCTCCGCTGGCCGCCGACGGCAAGCCGGACGGCCGCGAGAGCCCCTTCGCTGTCCACGGGGTCGACCGGGATGTCCAGGAAGCGTTCGGCCATCTCGTCAGATCCGCCAGTAGGCGAGGCCGAACTCTTGCAGGCCGGCTCCGCTCGCGAACCAGTTGCGGGCGTCGGCGACCAGTGCGCCATGGTGCATGGCGGCGAGGTGCGCAGGTTCGGCGAGCCACTGCTCGAGGGCGTGCTGGCGGCTGAGGAGCATCAGGACGTGTGCTCCGTCCACGGCCCAATCCGGGCTCTCGCCCTTCCACGGGAACGACTGGGGCACGGCGGGATCGACCGCGCGCACCTCCGCGCCGGCAGACGCGAGCAGTTCGCAGACCTCCACCGGCGGCGACAGGCGCGCATCGTTCGAGTAGTCCTTCATCGCGAGGCCGAAGACGGCCACGCGCGGCGTCTCGCCGGGCGCCAAAAGCCTTGCGTGCGCAATGGCGCGGTCCGCCAGCACCTGCGGCACGGCCGCGTTCGTGCGACGCGCCGCGAGCAGCGTCGGCGTCTCGATGTGGTTCGCCTCCGCGAAGGGGAGGAAGTAGGAGAGCGCAAGCGGCAGGCAGAAGCCGCCGACGCCGGGACCCGGCTCGAGCAGATGCACCCTCTCGTGCGTGTTGGCGAGGCGGATCACCTCGAAGACGTCGACGCCGGCGGCCTCGCAGGCGCGGGCGAGCTCCTGCGCGATTGCGATGTTCACGTCGCGCTGCACGTTCTCGATCACCTTGGAGAGCTCGGCCGCCTCGACCGACTCCGTCGTCGCGATGCTGGCGCGTGTCACGAAGGAGACGACCTGGCGGGCCCGCTCGAGCGACGCGTCGTCGAAGGCGCCGAGAATCACGGGCATGTTCCTGAATTCGTGGAATGCCCGGCCCTCGGCGATGCGCTCGGGGCAATAGGCGGCGTAGACGTCGACGCCGGGACGCTTGCCCACCTGCTCGAGCACAGAGAGCAGGTCGCGGCGCGTCGTGCCGGGCGGCACCGTGCTGCGCAGCAGGATGAGGTGGCCGGGACCCGCGGCCTCGGCCACCTCTCTCAGCGCCCCCTGCAGGGCGGAGAGGTCCAGGACGGCGTCGCGATGCGGAATGCCGACCGTGACGATGGTGGCGTCGGCCGACCTCGTCGCTTCGCCCGCGCTCGGTAGGACGTGATAGCGGCCGGAGTCGAGCGCGTCGCGCAGGATCGCGGTGATCGGGCGGCCGGCGTCCGCCTCCAGGTGGTGGGTGACGCCCTGCTTCAGCTCCTGGCGCAGGCCGGGGTCGATCTCCGCGCCGAACACCTCGGCGCCGGATTGCCAATAGGTGAGGGAGAGCGGCAGGCCAACGAAGCCCAGACCTACGACGGCGATCTTGAGAGGAGGGGATTGGGACAAGAGGCGTCACTCCCATTCAGCGAACTCGAGCTCGCTGAATGCCAGTGTAGCCAATCAGGCGGTGGCGGTCGAGATTCCTCAGTCTGCCCTGGCCGCGGCGGCATGCTCCTTGGCGGCGTCCCGCAGCAGCCGGTCGACGGTCACGAGCCTGTAGCCCTGCCGGCGCAGGCCCGAGATGATCGCGGGCAGGGCGATGTCGGTCTGCTTGCAGGTGTCTGATGCGTGCAGGAGCACGATGTCGCCCGGATGCGCAAGGCGCAGCACGCGCCCCGTGATGACGCCGACGCCCGGGTTCATCCAGTCGTGCGAGTCGGTGCCCCAGAGGACGACCGTGTAACCGAGCTGCTGGGCCACCTCAAGGCTGCGCTGATCGTAGTCGCCGTTCGGCGGGCGGACCATGTCGGGCTTCTTGCCCACGAGCGGCTCCAGGATCGCCTGCGCGGCGAGGATGTTCTGGGAGACGCCCGCCTTCGAGAGCCCGGAGTAGTTTACGTGCGCCTGCCCGTGGCTTTCCAGCTGGAACCCGCCGCGCCGCAGCTCCGCGACGATCTCCGGATGCTGCCCGCTCCAGGGACCGGAAAGGAAGAAGGTCGCCGGCACCTTTTCCCGCTCGAGGATGGCGATCACCTTGGGCGGCATCACCGTGCCCCAGGAGATGTCGAAAGTTAGGGCGAGTTCCTTTTGTGTCATGGCCGCTGTGCGCAAAGGCAGGGGCGGTGTGGTCGCCGCCGCGGGAGCCGGCGACGTGCGGCCGACGAAATAGAGGCTCGACGCGACAACGATAAGGCCGAGGGCCACTGCGAACCGGCGCACGGAAAGGCTTCGGCCAGTAAAGAACGCCACGACGCATCCCTCCGGCCCATGCCTATGGCCTTCGGGTTCGTCCCTAGAAGACGGATGCGGCCGTCATTGCGAAATGTCGTGACCGAGCCAGGGCAAAGGCTTTGCCTGGGCCGGCTCCATTGCGGCGTGCGTAAGATAGTCGAGCCGCATCTCCGCCGAGCGCATGCGCAGGATCGCTTCGTCGATGAGGCGCGGGTCGCTGGTGAAGTTGAAGAGGCGGTATGCGTCCTCGAGCTCGTGCTGCGCCCGCTCGAGCTCATCACCCTCCATCATCGCGCTTCTCCTCCCCTCCTACAGAATTCGCCCCGGCGGGCCGCGAAACTGGTCTTGACCGCCAACCCATGTCTATGCGTAACGGCATGGCAGACACGCCATGGCTTGCCCTACGGCAGGGCGTCGTCGCGTGCTATAGTTTGTAGTGTTCATACTGAAGAGGAGGCTGCCGTCATGCGGTTTCAAGTGCGCCGCATCGCGGCCGCCGCGGCTGCGCTGATTCTCACCCTGGGGGCGCTTTTCGGCCTGCAGCGCTGGATCTTCCAGACCCAGACGTCGGCGCCGCTCAAGATGCAGCTCGAGCGCGTGGCCGGGGTCCGCAGCGTGACGCTCGACTTTGCGAACTCGCCGGGTGTCGTGCATGTCGCCCTGAGGCGCGTGTCCGACATCGAAACGACATATGGGCGCCTTGCCGGGCGCATCGAGGCCCTGGCGCCGGGCGCCGCGCTCGACATCGCGGGAACGTCCGATGCGCGCCTTGCAGCGGCCGCCCAGGACCTTAGCTTCTCCATAGCCCAGGGTCTTGCGACCGGCCAATTTGTGGCGATGCGCCAGAACATCCTGGCGCAGGGCAGGCGGGCCGGTGTCGTGGCCCGCGTCTACATCGACCAGCAGAACGTCTACCTCGCCCTCTACGACAAGGCGCACGCCGACTATTTCGTCTATCCCAGGGGGGCTAAGTAAGCCATGTGGAAATGGGTGCTCGGCGGCGTCGCGCTGGGGGTCATGATCTTCCTGCTGACGCTTGGCATCGACCTTTTGCCGGTCGCGTTGCTGCTCGGCCTGGTCGTCCTCCTGCTCAACATGCCGGCGGTCATGGGCATGACGCGGCACTTCGCCCAGCCCGTGCGGGCGTCGGCAGGCGGCATGATCAGCTTCCAGGACATCGGTGGCCAGGCGTCAGCCAAGCAGGAACTGGTGGAGGCACTCGACTTTCTGCAGGACCCGGAGGCGGTGCAGGAACTGGGTATCCGACCGCTCAAGGGAATCCTGCTCACCGGGCCGCCAGGCACGGGGAAGACGCTTCTCGCACGAGCGGCGGCCCAGTACACGGGATCCGCGTTCCTCGCGGCGGCCGGCTCGGAGTTCATCGAGATGTACGCCGGCGTCGGCGCCCAGCGCGTGCGCGATCTTTTCAACCGCGCGCGGCAACTTGCGCGCGAGCAGACGCGGCAGGCCGCGATCATCTTCATCGACGAGATCGAGGTGCTGGGCGGCAAGCGCGGACAGAACCAGGGACACCTTGAATACGATCAGACCATCAACCAGCTGCTGGTCGAGATGGACGGCCTGCGCAGCGCCAAGGATGACGTCCAGATCCTCGTCATGGCAGCGACCAACCGTGCGGACCTCCTGGACGAAGCGCTGATGCGTCCGGGCCGCTTCGACCGCATCGTGCGCGTCGAGCTGCCCGACCGTGCGGCGCGCCGCGAGATCCTCGCGCTGCACACGCGCCAGAAGCCCCTGGCCGACGACGTCGACCTCGACCGCATCGCCCGCGAGACCTTCGGTTTTTCGGGCGCGCACCTCGAGTCTCTGACAAACGAGGCCGCGATCATCGCCATGCGCAAGGGGCTACGCCAGATTCACCAGGAACATTTCATCGAGGCGGTCGACAAGGTGATGCTCGGCGAGAAGCTTGACCGACGCCCCACACGCGAGGAACTGGAACGGGTCGCGCTGCACGAGTCCGGGCACGCGCTCGTGGCCGAGGTTCTCAGGCCGGGTTCGGTCGCGTCGATCACCATCACGTCGCGTGGCGGGGCCCTCGGCTATGTGCGCCAGGCGCCGCAGGATGACCGCTACCTGCACACCAGCCAGGAGATCGAGGATGACATCTCCGTCGCGCTGGCGGGCATGCTGGCGGAGGAGCTGACGCTCGGCGGACGCAGCACAGGGGCCCTGCAGGACTTCGAGCAGGCGTTCGACCGCGGTCGCCTGCTGATCTTCTCGGGCATGTCGCAGCTTGGCGTGGTGAGCGAAGAGACGCTGCCGGAGTCCGAGCTGCATCTCGCGCTGACACAGGTCGTGCACGAGGTGGAGACGAAGGTGCGGGAGCTCCTCCTCGCGCATGTCGAGGATCTGCGCGTGGCCGCCGCCAGGCTGTGCGAGTCCGAGCGGCTGGGCGGTGCGGAACTCCGGCGGATCTGCGGCCTGCCGGAACTGGGGGAGCCTGTCGAGGAGGAGATTGCGGCGGCACCCTAGGAGGCAACGCGATGCGCGGCGAGATCCTGTCGGTCGGTACCGAGCTGCTGTTGGGCCAGATCGTGAACACGAACGCCCGCGAGCTGGCACTGCGACTCGCGGAAGCGGGCGTGTTCGTCTATTATCAGGTTACGGTGGGTGATAATCGGCAGCGGTTGCTCGCGGCCTACCGCGAAGCGCTTGGCCGCTCAGATGTCATTGTCGTTACGGGTGGGCTTGGTCCGACCTACGACGACTTGACCAAGGAGACGCTCGCCGAGGCTCTCGGCGTTCCACTCGTGGTTGACGAGCGGGCCATGCAGGATCTCAGGGCGTGGTTCGCGTCGCGCAATCTGCAGATGACGGCCATCCAGGAAAAGCAGGCACAGTGCCCTGCGGGAGCCCAACTGCTGCGCAATCCGGTCGGAACAGCGCCAGGTGTGCTCTGGCAGGGAGACGGCAAGCTCATCGCGCTCCTGCCGGGCCCACCGCACGAGATGCGGGCCATCTTCGAGGACTCCGTCTTTCCGCGCATCCGCGCGCTGAGCGGGGAGCACCTGCAGAGCCGGGTGCTGCACGTCACGGGCATCGGCGAGGCGGCCGTCCAGGAACGCTGTGCGGACCTGATGGCGGGAGAGAACCCTACCGTCGCCCCATACGCGAAGCTCGCGGAGGTGGAGCTGCGCATCACGGCGCGCGCCGAGGACGACGGCACCGCCCGGGACATGCTCGCTCCGGTCGTGTCGGAAGTGCGCCGCAGGCTCGGCTGGCACGTCTACGGCGAAGGCGAAGCGAGGCTCGAGGACGCGACCGGCGAGGAACTTGCCCGCCAGGGACTCACGGTGGCCACGGTGGAGTCTGTGACGGGCGGTCTCGTGGCAGCGCGCCTGATCGCTCACCCGGGCGCCAGCGGTTACGTGCAGGGCGGACTCGTGGCGTACCGGCTCGAGCAAAAGAGAAATCTGATCGGACTCTCCGACGTGGCTGTCGGCGACGGCGTCTCGGCGGAACTGGCGCAGGAATTGGCCAGGGCGGCCACGCGTCAGTTCGCCGCCGACGTCGGGATCGGCACCTGCGGCTTCGCGGGGCCGACGGGACGGCAGGTCGGACTTGTCTACCTGGCGGTCGCCGGCACCAAGGGCGAGCGCGCACGCGAGTTCAGGCTCGGGGCGACGCGCGACGAGATCCGTCAGAGAGCGGCCCAATGGGCCCTGACGCTGCTTTGGCAGCAGTTGCATGAGGAGGCGTAGTGCTTTTGTCGGAAGACGATAAGATCGGTCTACCCAAGCCCGTGGTACTGGGCGAGGTCAACATGGAGAACAAGTTCGCAGCGCTCGGCATCTCGCCGCGTGTTTTGAAGGCCATCGAGGAGATGGGCTTCGAGGAGCCGTCGCCCATCCAGGAGCGCACGATACCCGCAGCCCTTGAGGGCAGGGACGTCATCGGGCGCGCCCAGACGGGAACAGGCAAGACGGCCGCGTTCGGCATCCCGATCGTCGAGAAGCTGGACCGCACGAGCGGTACCCAGGCTCTCGTGATCACGCCGACGCGGGAACTCGCGCTGCAGGTTTCGGAGGAGATCGCGCGCATCGGGCGCTTCAGGGGCGTAAAGACGCTGCCCGTGTACGGCGGGCAGCCCTATGAGCGGCAGATCCGCGCCATGCGCATGGGCGTGCCCATCATCATCGGCACGCCTGGCCGCCTGCTGGACCACCTGGGGCGTGGCACCCTCGACCTGCAGCACCTCAAGGTGCTGGTCCTGGATGAGGCGGACGAGATGCTGGACATGGGCTTCATCGAGGACATCGAGAAGATCATGGCGAGCGCGCCCGCGGAGCGCCAGACGATGCTGTTCTCGGCCACGTTCCCGGCGGAGATCGAGCGGCTGTCGCGCCGCTACCTGAAAGACCCCCTGCGCATCGCCATCGCCCCTGAGCAGGTGACGGTGCCCCAGACGGAGCAGGCCTTCTACGAGGTGCGCGGCCACGACCGCATCGAGGCCCTGAGCCGCATCCTCGACATCGAGAGTGTGGAGAGAGGCATCATCTTCTGCCGCACGAAGAAGGAAGTGGACGAGCTCAGCGAGGCCCTCAGGGCCAGGGGCTATCTGGCCGCGGGCATCCACGGCGACCTGACGCAGCGTGACCGCGAGCGCGTCCTGACGCGTTTCCGGCAGGCAGACATCGAGCTGCTCGTGGCGACCGACGTGGCCGCGCGCGGCCTCGACATCGAGAATGTCAGCCACGTCATCAACTACGAGATCCCGCAGGACTCCGAGGCCTACGTCCACCGCATCGGCCGCACTGGGCGCGCCGGGCGGAGCGGCGTCGCCATCACCCTGATCGAGCCGAAGGAGTTCCGCCAGCTGCGCGACCTCGAGCGGGGCATCGGCATGCGCATCCAGCGGCGGGAACTGCCGTCGCTCGAGGACCTCTGGGACAAGCGGCGCGAGCGGCTCAAGGAGGAGGTCCGGGCCGTCCTGCGCTCGGGCCGGCGACTCGTCGAACTGCGCGAAGTGGTGAAGGAACTGCTTGAGGACGAGGGCGAGGCGGACTCGCTCGACGTCGCCGCCGCGGCGCTGCACCTGCACGTCGCCGGCGCCCAGGCGCCGGAGGAGGATTTCGGCGACACAGGCGCGGAACCCGGCATGGTGCGGCTCTTCGTGAACGTCGGACGCGCCCAGGGGGTCCTGCCGGCGGATATCGTGCGTGCGGTCGCCAACCTGTCCGGCATCGCCGGCAGCGTGATCGGCGTGATCGACATCTACGACCGGTTCACGTTTGTCGAGGTGCCGAAAGCTGAAGCGAGCCGCGTGATGCAGGCTCTTCAGAGTGGACAGATCAAGGGCCGGAACATCAACGTCGAACCGGCCCGCCGGCGCAGCTGACGCAATCCGGGGCGGGGCGCCCGCCCCTTTGTCGTGCGGGAGGTCAGCCATGCCGCGCCTCTTCGTCGCCCTCGGCAGCATTCCGGTGGGCGAGGATCTCCAGCGGCGGATCGCGGCGGTCTGTGCGGGCCTGCCCGCTGTCCGTCCGACGTCCGCCGAATCCCGCCACGTGACGCTCGCCTTCATCGGTGAGGTCCCTGCGTCGCGCCTGCCACCGATCGAGGCGGCATGCGCCGCCGCGGCCGGCCAGGGCCGCGCGGAGGAGTACGTCCTCGACCGGCTGGGCGGCTTTCCAGGGCCAAAGGCGCGCATCGTCGCCTTGACCGGCGCGGCGCCGCCAGGCCTTGTGGGTCTCGCGGCGGATCTCGGCGAGCGCTTGCGCGCGGCGGGGCTGGACGTCGACCGGCGGCCCTTGCGCTTGCACGTGACGATTGCCCGTCTGCGCGACACTGGTCGCATTCCCGCTCAAGCGATCGCTCCACTGCGTGTAATGGCAGAGGAAATCCGACTGTACGAGAGCGAACTTCTCCCTGCCGGAGCGCGTTATCATCTCATCTCGACTTACGCCCTTCCAAATGGGCAAGGCCCTTCGGCATAGCTCCGCAACGTCCTGGAAGGTGGGATCGGGTTGGACCGCGAGCGGGCGCTGGACATCGCCCTGGCCCAGATCGAGAAACAGTTCGGCAAGGGCTCCATCATGAGGCTCGGCGAGGCATCCGCCGGCATGAACATCGATGTCATCCCCACGGGGGCCATCGCGCTCGATGCGGCGCTCGGCGTCGGCGGCGTGCCGCGCGGTCGCATCGTCGAGATCTTCGGGCCCGAATCCTCCGGCAAGACGACCGTCGCCCTGCACATCGTCGCCGAGGCGCAGAAGCTGGGCGGCATCGCGGCCTTCATCGACGCGGAGCATGCGCTCGATCCTGCCTACGCGCACCACCTCGGCGTCAACATCGACGAACTCCTGATCTCGCAGCCCGACACGGGCGAGCAGGCGCTGGAGATCGCCGAGGCCCTGGTACGCTCCGGCGCGATCGACGTCATCGTCATCGACTCGGTCGCGGCGCTCGTGCCGAAGGCGGAGATCGAGGGCGAGATGGGCGATGCCCACGTGGGACTGCAGGCCAGGCTGATGTCGCAGGCCCTGCGCAAGCTCACGGGGGCCATCTCGAAGAGCCGTTCGACCGCGATCTTCATCAACCAGATGCGGGAAAAGGTCGGCGTGATGTTCGGCTGTCTCTCCTACAAGAGCCGAGTGCGCTTGGCGGACGGCCGGGCGGAGTGGATTGGCCGCATCGTGAACCGCAGGCTGCCGGTTGAAGTTCTTTCCTGGGACCCCGCCCGCGGCGACATGGTACCTCGGCGCGTGGTGAGCTGGTTCAACAACGGCCGGACGGAACGCTTCCTGCAGGTCACCGCGCAATATCCAGGCGGCAATGGCCGCGCGCAGGTGAGTTGCACCGAGGACCATCCCATCCTGACACCGCGCGGGTATCGCCGGGCGCGGAAACTCCGGATCGGCGACGAGGTCATGGTCGCCGTCGAGCACCGGTTGAGCCCTGGGCAGCGGCAGGTGATCCTGGGCGGCCTGATGGGCGACGGCCTGCTGTCGCCGGCTGGGCGCCAGGCCCGTTCTGTGCGTTTCCGCATGGGCCATGGGCAGAAGCAGATTCCCTATGTTGCGTGGAAGGCGTCGCTGCTTGGCGATGTCGCAAAGGCGCACTCTCAGGCCGGCAAAACCGCCGGATCCGTCAACACGATGCCGCTGCCGGAACTCTACCCGCTCTACCGTGAAGTCTACCTTTCCGGCGGCAAGCATTTCAGCCAGGACTACCTGAGGAGCCTCACGCCGCTCGGCATCGCGCTGTGGGTCATGGATGCCGGCAGCCTCGCGCTGCGCGACAAGACCGGGAGCCGGGGCCGCTACGACATCGCGGTGGCACAGATGGATCTGGAGACCCGGGCCAACGTGGCTGCGTGGCTGACGGAACTGTTGCAAGTCCCTGTCACCGTGGAGACCATGGGAGCGCAGAAGAAGGCGCATTTGCGTCTCGGCCAGGAAGCGACCGATCGCCTCAGCGAACTGATCGCACCGCATGTTCCGCCCGAGATGGACGATAAGCTGCTTTCCCAGCATCGGGGCCGGTTTGCCCCACCGCAGCCACAGGCGGTCGAGCCCGTCCTGAGGCCGATGCCCGCCAAGGTGATCGACATCCACGAGAAGCCGATCACGCGTGGCCTGAACCGCTTCGACATCGAGGTGGAAGGCTCGCACAACTTCCTCGCCGACCGTATCATCGTGCACAACAGCCCCGAAACGACCCCAGGCGGCCGGGCCCTGAAGTTCTACGCCTCGGTGCGCCTGGACGTGAGACGGATCGAGTCTCTCAAGCAGGGGGCGGAAGTGGTCGGCAACCGCACGCGGGTGCGCGTCGTCAAGAACAAGGTGGCGCCGCCCTTCAAGCAGGCGGAGTTCGACATCATCTACGGTGAGGGCATCTCCAAGGAGGGCAGCCTCGTCGACTTCGGCACCGAGATGGACATCATCCAGAAGAGCGGCGCCTGGTACTCGTACGCGGGTGAGCGCCTCGGCCAGGGGCGCGAGAACGTGCGCGACCACCTGAAGCAGCATCCCGACTTGGCGCGCGAGATCGAAACCCGTATCCGTGAGTCGCTCAAGGCGGCGAAACTGCCGCCAGGCGGCGATCAGGAAGCTCCCGACGCGGAGTAAGGGATGGCTCGGGACGCGTGGGAGGAGCTTCTCACACTGCTGGACCGTCGCGCACTGACGTCGGCCGAGGCGGAAGAGGCCCTGGCGGACAGGGGATGCGCGCGGTCCAAGGCGAGAGCCGCGGTGGCCAAGGCGCGCCGGCTCGGACTGATCGACGATCGCAGGGTCGCGGAGGAGATCGCGGAGCGTGGCGGCGGCGGGGCGCCGCAAGGGGTCCTGCGCGTACGGCACGACCTCGAGAGGCGCAGGGTGCCGACGCCTGTGGCCGAGCAGGCGCTCGCCTCGGTTGACGACCTCGCCCGCTGCAGGGATGCCCTGAGGGCCTACCTCGAGCGCCGCGGACGCCCCACGGACGCGCGGAGCCTCACCCGGCTCATCGGCCACCTCGGCCGCCGCGGCTTCACGGAGGAGTCGGTGCGGGAGGTTCTGGCGCAGGCAGGCATCGAGCCCAACTGGGACGATGCTTGACGCTACCCCGGTGCTCTGTAAGAATCGCATCAGAATGCCGTTTCCAGGATTGACTGTGAGATAGCTTGTAAGCGAGCGGAGACAGAGA
>JAJZQO010000018.1 GCA_021847575.1 Bacillota bacterium
GTATTTGGCCAGCCCGTGATCGGGATCCTGCAAGCCCGCCGCTCTTGCGGGGCGACATCGCCGCGCAGCTGCCAGGGGTCCCTGCCCCGCCTTGTCGCCCCCTGAGTGCGCGGAATTGGCGGGCCTTGCCTTGACTTTCTCCCTTCGCCTGACTAAATTGTGGCTAGCGCGCGGAGCGAATGCTCTCGCCGACAAAGGCAAACCTCGCGAAAGCGTGGGACGCAAAGCCAACGGGCCTACTCCTGCAAGGGAATGGCGGCCGGGTTGCCAAAGGAGGGCGATCGGTTCGGGCATTTTTTGCATGCCCCGGCCCCGCATTGTGATGGAAGGAGGTCGGCCGTGCGCAATCACCTGATGGCCATCTTGGCTGTCATCGCTTCACTCAGCATCGCGGCCCCCGCTTTGGCGGCCGGTCGGGCGACGAGCCCCAGCGCGCCAAAGACCCACGTGAAGACTGCGACCGCAACGGCCCGCGCAAAGCCAGGCGCGGGAACCACCAGGAGCGCAAGGCGGATCGCGCAGCAGGTGCGGCAGCTGCGCGCAGGGGTCGCCGCGGAGCGGCGCAAGCTGAAGTCGGATGAGACAACACTCATCGGCGTCATCCGCAGCGACGCCGCCGGGATCAAGGCCCTGCCTTGGCCGCTCGTCGCGGCCGCGATCCGTGCCGAGATGCGGAACTACCACCTGACTTCGAGCCAGGTGCAGCGCATCGACGCGCTCACAACCGCCCTGCACCACGGCAACGTCGCAGGGGTGGCGCGCGCCGCCATGCATGCGGTCGCGTCGGTCGATCCGGGGCAGGGCGTCTCGCGCGCCATGCGCTCGGCCGGATCCGGCTCGCAAAAGAGCCTGCTCGCCATGGCGTCGCTCCTGCAGTCTCTCAAGTCGGCAGACGCGCAGATCGAACAGTTCGTCTCGGCGGCCAAGGCTCTGTAGCCTAGCCTTCGGGTTTCCCGGGGAGGACCGCGGCTCGGCCGCAGCCCTCCCCTTTTTTGCGCGCGTCCAGTGGCTGCCCTGTCCTGTTGGCTGGTGCGGCGCGCTACACTGATAGCGGCCGGCGGGCTCGCCGGCGCCCTTGACTGGAGGTGCCGCTGATCGTGGAGTTCGACACAGCCGAACTGGCTTCGCTGCTGGCGGCGGTGCTGCCTGACGTCGTCGCCTGGCGACGCCACCTGCACGCACATCCCGAAGTCTCCTTCCATGAGCGCGAGACCTCGGCGTATGTCTTCGAGACGCTGCAGCAGTTCCAGGGCCTGCAACTGACGCGGCCCACGGAGACGAGCGTCGTCGCGCGCCTCATCGGCGCGGGGCACGGTCCCGTCCTCGCGCTGCGGGCGGATATGGACGCCCTGCCGATCACCGAGGAGAACGACGTCGCCTACAGGTCCCGCCGCCCGGGCGCGATGCACGCCTGCGGCCACGACGCCCACACCGCCATGCTGCTCGGCACGGCAAAGGTCCTGCTCGCGCTGCGCGACCGTTTCCAAGGGGAGGTGCGCTTCATCTTCCAGCCTGCGGAGGAGCTCCCCCCGGGCGGCGCGGAGCCCCTCTGCGAGAGCGGCGTGATGGATGGGGTCGACGCCGTCGTCGGGGCACACGTCTGGACGCCGCTGCCTGTCGGCACCGTCGCGCTGCGGGCGGGCGCCCTGATGGCATCGTCGGACACCTTCGAGGTGACGATCCGCGGCCGCGGCGGGCACGCGGCGCAGCCCCACATGGGCGTCGACAGCCTGCTCGTGGCGGCCGAGACCATCGTGAACCTGCAGCACATCGTCTCGCGCAACAGCGACCCCTTGCAGCCTCTGGTCGTGTCGGTGACGCAGGTCCGGGCCGGGACGGCGAACAACGTCATCCCGGAAGAGGCGGTGTTCGCCGGGACAGTCCGTTCGTTCGACCCCGAGCTGCGGCGGCAGGTGCCCGGCATGCTCGAGCGCATCGTGCGCGGCGTGACAGAGGCCCACGGGGCCAGCTACGAACTCAGGTACGACTTCGGCTACCGGCCTGTGGTCAACGATGTGAGGATCACCGGGCTGGTGCGCGAAGCCCTGCTCGAGCGGTTCGGCCCGGACGCGGTGATCGAGCCCGAGCCGAGCATGGGTGGCGAGGACTTCTCGGCGTACCTCGCGAAGGCACCCGGCGCCTTCTTCTTCCTTGGCGCGGGCAACGCGGCCAAAGGTCTCGTGTTCCCGCACCACAGCGCCCGCTTCGACATCGACGAGGACGTCCTGCGCATCGGCCTGGAGGCGGAGGTGCGCACGGCTCTGCACCTCATGTCCCGCCTGGCGGCGGACGGCAACTGACGTTGGTGGCCGCCTGACCCATCCGCACTCGTTCGCCCTGTCAGGCCTTCGGCCGGTCCAAGGGCACCCCCGCCTGGCAGAGGGGGCATTCCGCCGGTGCGTAGGCCGGGACGTCCAGGGTGAGCAGGGCCCGCATCGGCACGCCCAGATCCACCCGGCCGCTCGTCCTGTCGGCGATCACGCCGACGCCCACGACATCGGCCCTGGCCTCCTCGCAGATGCGCAGAATCTTCTGCACCGATCCTCCGGTCGAGACGGCGTCCTCCACCGCGAGCACCCGCTCGCCCGCCCGCAGCGCGAAGCCGCGCTTCAAGATCATGCGGTCGCCATCCTTCTCGCCGTAGATCGCGCGCACGCCGAGGGCGCGCGCCACCTCGTAGGCGAGGATCACGCCGCCCATGGCAGGGCCGATCACCGTCTCGACGCCCTGACCCGCGAACATCCCGGCGATCGCCTGGCCGATCTCCTGCGCCGCCTCGGGCTGCGAGAACGCCGGCGCGAACAGCTGGAAGCTGGGCGCGTGGCGCCCCGAAGTGAGAACGAAGTGCCCTTCCCGCTGCACGCCCCACGTCCGCAAGCGCTCCATCCAGTACTCGTGGCTCTGCATCAGCTCGCCATCCCTTCCGCGATCTCCTGCACGAAGGCCTGTGCCGCCGCCACCGGGTCCGCGGCCCGGGCGATCGGCCGCCCGACGATGATCAGGTCTGCGCCGGCGCGCCATGCCGCGTCCGGCGTCACGACCCGCCGCTGATCGCCGAGGCTGTCCGCCGAGCGGCGCACGCCAGGCACGGCGAGCACGGCCCCGGGCCAGAGCGCGCGCAACCGCGCCGCCTCCTCGCCCGAGGTCACGAAGCCGTCGACGCCGCCCTCCTGGCCGATGCGGGCCAGCCGCTCCACGATCTGGGCGGGCGAGCCCTGCCAGCCGATCGCCTGCGCGGTCTCGCCGTCGATGCTGGTCAGAAGGGTCACCGCGAGCACGCCCACGTCGTCTCCCGCCGCCTCTTTCGCCGCCTGCAGCATCGCAGTGCCTCCCGCCGCGTGCACGTTGACGTAGCGCGCCCCGAGCTCTCGCACCGCCTTGACGCCCCTGGCGACCGTCTGCGGGATGTCGTGCAGCTTGAGGTCCAGGAAGACCGGCCGTCCCAAGGCCACGATCTGCCGCACCACCTGTGGCCCTCCCTGGTTGAAGAGGTCCATGCCCACCTTGAATCCCCCGACCTCCGCCGCCAGTCGACGCGCCAGCCCTTCCGCCTCTTCGGGGGTCATCTGGTCGAGAGCCACGTATAGGTACTCCGAGGCCTGCCTCATCTGCTCTGCCGCCTCCTGGCTTCCGGATTCGCCGCCGCCCAGGCCTCGTCCACGGCCGCGAAACCCTGCGCCGCGAGCTCCCGGGCGAGTTCCGCCACGATGCGCGGCGGCGCCAGGGGATCGCGGAAGACCGCGGTGCCCACCGCCACGGCCCTGGCGCCGGCCATGAGGTACTCGAGCGCGTCGCGCCCGCTCTCGATGCCGCCGATGCCGATCACCGGGATGTCGAGCTTGCGCGCGAGGTCGTAGACGATCCTGAGCGCGACCGGCTTCAGCGCCGGACCCGAGATGCCAGCGCTGCCGATGCCGATCACCGGCCGCCGCCGCTCGACGTCGATCGCCATGCCGATCACGGTGTTGATCGCCGAGAGCGCGTCCGCGCCCGCCGCCTGGCAGGCGGCGCCGATCTCGACGGGATCGGTGACGTTCGGGGATAGCTTGACGATCAGGGGGAGGCTCGTCTCCTGGCGCACCAGGCCGACAAGCCGCCCGGCGCGATCCGGGTCCTGCGAGAAGAGCAGCCCATCCGCCACGTTCGGGCACGAGATGTTGAGCTCGATGCCGGCCACGCCGGGCTGCCCGTGCACGCCTCGCACGACGTCCACGAAGCCCGCCTCGTCGTGTCCCACCACATTGACGATCACCTGCGTGTCGTAGTGGCGCAAGAAGGGCAGGTCCACCTCGAGGAAGTGCCGCAGGCCGGGGTTCTGCAGCCCGATCGCGTTGAGCATGCCGCCAGGGATGCGCGCGATGCGGATCGGCCCGTTGCCCGGCCAGGGATCGCGTGAGACGCCCTTCACCATGACGCCGCCGAGCAAGGACAGATCGTAGAGCTCCGCCGCCTCGCGACCGTAGCCGAAGGTGCCGGACGCCGTGAGGACGGGGTTCTTGAACAGGAGCCTGCCGACGCGCGCCTGCATCTCCATCAGATCCTCACCTCGTCCCAGCGGAAGACAGGGCCCTCCCGGCAGACGCGGGCGTAGGTGCCGTAGGCGCCAAGGGCCGGGTCCGGCTGCGCCCGCTCCACCGCGCAGCCGAGGCAGATGCCGTAGCCGCAGGCCATCGCGGCCTCGAGCGCGAGGTATGTGCGCGGCAATGGCCTCGCGGCCGCGATGTCCCGCACGGCCCGCAGCATGCCTTCCGGACCGCAGGCGTACAGGCCGTCGGCTTCGATGCCGCCAAGCAGCTCCGTCACCGGCCCCCTGTGCCCCATACTGCCGTCGTCCGTCGCGGTCAGCACCTGGATGCCAAGTGCCTCGAGCTCCGGCCGGCCGAGCACCGCGCTGCGCGTGCGCGCGCCGAGAAGGGCCGTCACCTCGCAGCCCAGGCCGAGGAGCGAGCGCGCGAGCGACCAAAGCGGCGGCACGCCGACCCCGCCTGCGACCAGCACGGCCCGCTCCGGCCCGTCCGGCAGCGGGAAGCCGCGTCCGAGCGGCCCCATGGCCTGCAGGCGGTCGCGCGGGCGCAGCCCGGCGAGGAAGCGCGTTCCCGGCCCCACCACCCGGAAGAGGAAGCTGAGGCGCCGCGGCGAGAAGACGCGGTAGAACGAGAACGGTCGCGGCAGGTAGGTGTCCCGCCCGTCACCCACGGAGAGCATGTAGAACTGGCCCGACTGAGGCCCTTCGTCCTCCGGGAACTCGCACACGAGCTCGACGCAGTCCGGCGCGGGCTGCAGCCGCTCGACCACGCGGATCTCGCGCGGCCTCACGGCAGTTCCGCCGCGAAGTAGTCCTGCAGGGCACGCACCTCCATGCTGCGCGGCTTGGCCATCACGCCGAGCATCGCGCGCGCCGTGTCGAGCGAGGTGACGCACGGCACGCCGTGCTCCACCGCCGTGCGGCGGATCTGGAAGCCGTCACGCTGCGGGCTGCGACCCTGCGTGAAGGTGTTGACGACGAGGTCGATGTCGCCGGAGCGGATGCGCTCCAGGATGTCCGGCTGCCCCTCGCCGATCTTCGGCACCTCCACCACCTCGACGCCGGACGAGCGCAAGGCAGCCGCCGTGCCCCGCGTCGCGAGGAGGTGCGCACCGGCGCGGTAGAGGTCGGCCGCGAGCGGCAGGACCTCGTCCTTGTCGCGGTCGGCGATCGTCAGCAGGACGCGCGGCCGCTCGGGCACGCGGTAGCCGGCCGCGGCGAACGCCTTGATCAGGGCCTGCGAGAACTCGGGGTCGATGCCCAGCACCTCGCCCGTCGACTTCATCTCCGGCCCGAGCGTCGCGTCGACGCGGCGCAGCTTGGCCCAGGAGAAGACGGGGCACTTGATGCCGAAATGCTCGCTCTTCGGCCAGAGCCCAGGCACGATGCCCTGCTGGCGCAGCGTGCGGCCGAGGGCCACCTGTGTCGCGATCGCGGCGAGCGGCACCCCGGCCACCTTCATTAGGTAGGGCAGCGTGCGCGAGGCCCGCGGGTTCGCCTCGATCACGTAGAGCTGCTCCTCGTAGGCGACGAACTGCACGTTGAGCAGTCCGCGCGTCTCGAGGCCCAGCGCGAGGCGCCGCGTGGCCTCGCAGATCTCGGCCTCCATGCGCTCGTCGATGCCCGGCGCCGGGTAGACGGCGATCGAGTCGCCTGAGTGCACTCCAGCCCGCTCGACGTGCTGCATGATGCCGCCGACGAGCACCTCCTCGCCGTCCGCGACGGCGTCCACCTCGAGCTCGAGGCCCGGCAGGTACTGGTCGACCAGGATGGGCCGCCCCGGCATCGCCCCCGCCGCGCGCACGAGGTACTCCTCGAGGTCGTCCGGGCCGTAGCAGATCTCCATGGCGCGGCCGCCGAGCACGAAGGACGGGCGCACCAGCACCGGATAGCCGATCTCGCGCGCCACCTGCAGGGCCTCCAGGGCGTCGAGCACCGTTCGGCCCTTGGGCCGCCGCAGCCCGAGTTCCTGCAGGACGGCATCGAACTGCCGGCGATCCTCGGCCCTGTCGATGCCCTCGGCCTGCGTGCCGAGGATCCGGACGCCGGCCTCCTGCAGGCTGCTTGCCAGGTTGATCGCCGTCTGGCCGCCGAACTGGACGAGTACCCCCTCGACGCCTTCGCGTTCGGCGATCTCCACGACGTCCTCGAAGCCGAGCGGCTCGAAATAGAGGCGGTCGGACTGCGTCCAGTCGGTCGAGACGGTCTCGGGGTTCGAGTTGATCATGATCGAGCGCCTGCCCGTGGCCCGCAGAGCCCCCAGGGCGTGCACCGCCGAGCAGTCGAACTCGATGCCCTGCCCGATGCGGATGGGCCCTGAGCCGAGGACGAGCACCGAACTCTCGCCTGCCGGCACGGGGGCCTCGTCCTCAAGCTCGTAGGTCGAGTAGTAGTAGGGCGTCTCCGCGTCGAACTCGGCGGCGCAGGTGTCGACCATCTTGTAGGTGGGCACGATGCCATGGCGGCGGCGCAGGCTTCGCACGGCAGCGGCGTCGCTGCCCCAGGCTTCCGCGATCGTCCGGTCGGCGAAGCCGTCGCGCTTCGCGCGGCGCAGCAGCCCGATATCGCCCGGGCTGTGCGCAAGCTCCTGTTCCAGCGCGACGATGCGCAGGATCTCGCGCAGGAAGTGGCGGTCGATGCTGCTCGCCAGCCAGAGCTCCTCGATGCCGTGGCCGCGGCGCATCAGCTCGGTCACCGCGAAGATGCGCCTGTCGTCCGGCGTCGCGACGAGTGCCAGCAGTTCCGCGTCGCCGAGGGCGTCGAGTTCCTTCAGGCGGAGATGGTAGGTGCCGATCTCGAGCGAACGCGTCGCCTTGAGCAGGGCCGCGCGCAAGGTGCGGCCGATCGCCATCACCTCGCCGGTCGCCTGCATCTGCGTGCCGAGGCGGCGGTCCGCATGCGCGAACTTGTCGAACGGCCAGCGCGGGATCTTGACGACGACGTAGTCGAGAGCGGGTTCGAAGAGCGCGGATGTCCGGCCCGTGACCGGGTTGCGCAGCTCGTCGAGCGTCAGGCCGAGCGCCAGCTTCGCCGCCAGCTTGGCGATCGGGTAGCCGGTCGCCTTGGAGGCCAGGGCGCTCGAGCGGCTGACGCGCGGGTTCACCTCGATGACGCGGTACTCGCCCGTCAGCGGGTGCAGGCCGAACTGCACGTTGCAGCCGCCCTCGACGCCCAGCGCCCTGATGATGCGCAAGGAGGCAGAGCGCAGCATCTGGTAGTCGCGGTCGGAGAGGGTGAGGCTCGGCGCGACGACGATCGAGTCGCCCGTGTGCACGCCGACAGGATCGATGTTCTCCATGTTGCAGACCGTGATCGCCTGGTCCAGGCGATCGCGCATGACCTCGTACTCGACTTCCTTCCAGCCCTGGATCGACTCCTCGACAAGGCACTGGCGGATCGGCGAGAGCGCGAGCCCGCGCGCCAGAACGGCCTCGAGCTCGGCCTCGTCCGGCGCGATGCCGCCGCCCGTGCCGCCGAGCGTGTAGGCCGGGCGCACGATCACAGGATAGCCCACCTGGCGCGCGAAGCCGATCCCGTCCTCGACGCTCTCGACCGTGCGGCTCTGCGGGATCGGCTCGCCGAGGCGCAGCATCAGCTCGCGGAAGGCTTCTCGGTCCTCCGCGCCGCGGATCGCCGCGATGCCGGTGCCGAGCAGGCGCACGCCGTGGCGGCGCAGCACCCCGGACTCCTCGAGCTGCACCGCGAGGTTCAGCCCGACCTGGCCGCCGAGGGTCGGCAGGAGCCCGTCGGGGCGCTCGCGGGCGATGATGCGCTCGATGTACTCGGGCAGGAGCGGCTCCAGGTAGACGCGGTCGGCGATGCCTGGATCGGTCATGATCGTCGCCGGGTTCGAGTTGACGAGCACCACCTCGACGCCTTCCTCGCGCAGCGACTGGCAGGCCTGCGTCCCGGCGTAGTCGAACTCGGCCGCCTGGCCGATCACGATCGGTCCGGATCCGATCACGAGCACCTTGCGCGGCAGTCCTGTGCGGCCCATCAGGCGACACCTCCGATCACCGCGACGAAGCGCCGGAAGGTGTCCCGGGCCTCCCAGGGACCCGGGCCGGCCTCGGGATGGTACTGTACGGAGAAGACCGGGCGCTGGCTGTGGCGCAGGCCCTCGACCGTGCCGTCGTTGAGATGGCGCTCGGTCACGACGAGCGGCGTTGCGGCGAGGCTGTCCTCCGCCACCGCGTAGCCGTGGTTCTGGCTCGTGACCTCCCCTGGCCGCCCGGCCCCGTGCCCCACGGGGTGGTTCGCGCCGCGGTGGCCGAACGGCAGCTTGAACGTCCTGCCGCCGTAGCCGAGCGCGAGCAGTTGGTGGCCGAGGCAGATGCCGAGTGTCGGCCAGCGTTCCGCCAGCTGCCGCGCCGTCGCCGCGAACTCGGGCATCAGGGCGGGATCGCCGGGGCCGTTCGAGAGCACGACGCCCGCCGCTGCCGCCCCCTCGACCGCCGCGAGAGCTCCGTCCGGCGGTGCGACGAAGACCCTGGCGCCGGCGGCGGCCAGCTGGCGCAGGATGTCCGCCTTGAGTCCGAAGTCGACGACGGCCACGATCGGCCCGTCGCCTTCCCGCGCGAACCAGTAGCCGTCCTTGGTGGCCATCTGCCGCACCAGTTGGCATGAGGCCTCGGGAATGCCGCCCCTGGCCTCGCGGGAGATGCGGCCGGCCATCGTGCCGGCCCGGCGCAGGTGGCGCGTCAAGGCGCGTGTGTCGACGTCGCTCAAGATCGGCACGCCGGCCTCGCCGAGGAAGGCGGTGATGCCCGTGCGGCTCGTCGCGTGGCTCGGCTGGGCCTGCAGCGAGCGCACCACGAGCCCACGCAGTGTGGGGGCGGCCGCCTCGAGCGCCTGGGGGTCGACGCCGTAGACGCCGATCTCGGGGAACGTCATGACCACGATCTGGCCGGCGTACGAGGCGTCAGTCGCGATCTCGCCGTAGCCGGTCATCGCCGTTGTGAACACGACCTCGCCGACCACGTCGTCGGGACCGTGCAGGCTGCCGGGAAACACCCGTCCGTCCTCGAGTTCGAGCACGGCCGGCATAGCGTCAAAGGTCAACCGGATGCCACCTGCCTTCCGTGATGATGCCGATCGCCCTGCCCCGCAGCGTGCGGCCAAGCAGGGCGGAATTGCTGCTCCTTGAGCGCAGGGTACCCGGTCCGACGGTCCAGGAGGTCTCGAGGTCGAAGACGCTCAGGCAGGCAAGCGCGCCTTCGTGGATCGCCGCCGGCGCTAGGCCGAAGATGCGGCGCGGTCCCGCGGTCATGGCGGTCACGAGCCGTCCCAGCGTGAGCAGTCCAGTGGTCACCAGCTCGGTGTAGAGCGACGCGAACGCGGTCTCGAGGCCGATCACGCCGAAAGGCGCGTGGAGCATGCCCTCACGCTTCGCGGCGGCGGTGTGCGGAGCATGGTCCGTCGCGATGCAGTCGACAAGACCGCTCGCGAGGGCCGCCCGCAAGGCATCGCGATCCTCGCGGGTGCGCAGCGGCGGGTTCAGCTTGGCGAGCGTGCCCAGTTCGGCGACGTCCTCGTCGGTGAGCAGGAGGTGATGCGGCGTCACCTCGGCGCTCACCGCGAGGCCATCCGACTGTCCCTTGGCGAGCAGCGCGAGGGTCTCCCTGGCGGAGACGTGCGCGACGTGCAGGCGGCCGCCCACGTCGCGCAGGAGCTCGAGGTCCCGCGCGACGATCGACGACTCGGCGCTGCGCGGCTGGCCCGGCAGGCCGAGCCGGTACGAGACCTTGCCCTCGTGCATCACGCCGGGGCCCGAGAGCACCGGATCCTCGGCGTGGCTGACGATCAGCCCGTCGAACGCCTGAGCGTACTGCAGGGCGAGCCGCATCACGTCGCTGCGCCCCACGCCGTGCCCGTCGTCGGAAAAGGCGATGGCCCCCGCCTCCTGCAGGCCAGCCATTTCCGCAAGCTCCTGGCCCGCCTGGCCCCGCGTCAGGGCGGCGATCTGGTGCAGCCGCACGGGCTTGCCGGCTGCCCGCGCGAGCAGCTGGCGCAAAAGCCAGGGGTCGTCGACCGGCGGCATCGTATCCGGCATGGCGCAGACATCGGTGAAGCCGCCTGCGAGCGCCGCCGCGAGACCCGAGTCGATGTCCTCCTCGGCCGTGTGGCCCGGCTCACGCAGGTGCGCGTGCACGTCGCAGAGGCCGGGCGTGACCAGTCGGCCGTCGGCCGCCACCGTCTCGTCGCCATGGGGCAGACCGGCGCCGATCGCCGAGATGACGCCATCCTCGATCAGGAGATCGGCTGTCCGATCGAGACCGGACGCCGGATCGAAGAGGCGCGCCCCGCGCACGTCAACGCGCATCGAGCATCGCCTCCAAGAGCGCCGTGCGCATCGAGACGCCGCAGGCGATCTGCGCATGGATCAGGCTGCGCCGATCGCGGATCACCTCGTCGTCCAGTTCGACGCCGCGGTTTTGCGGCCCGGGGTGCAGCACCAGCACATCGTCCCTGAGCTGCCGGAGGCGCTCCGCCGTGAGGCCCCAGCGCTGGCGGTATTCCCTGAGCGACGGCAGGTAGCCGCGCTCCATGCGCTCCTTCTGCAGGCGCAGCACCATGACGATGTCGGCCCACGCGAGCCCCTCCGCGAAAGGTACGGCCTCGACACCGAAAGACTCGGCAAGCCCCCTCGGCACCAGCGTCGGCGGCCCGGCCAGGGCCACCTCTGCGCCGAGCATGCCGAAGCCGTCGACGGCGGAGCGCGCGACACGGCTGTGCAGGATGTCCCCGACGATCAAAAGGCGCGCTCCCTCGATCCTGCGGCCGGCAAGCGTCACCGCGAGCAGGTCGGCCAGGGTCTGGGTCGGGTGCTGACGCCAGCCGTCGCCGGCGTTGACGAGCGCCATGCCGACGTCCGGTACCTCGTCCAGGGCGCCCGGCTCCGGCGTCCGCACGGCGGCGGCCACGGCGCCGAGCGCCCTGAGCGTCAGGAGCGTGTCCTCGAGCGTCTCGCCCTTCTGGATGCTCGACCCCTCGCGTCCGACCTGCAGCGTCGTCATGCCCAGGCGGCTCGCCGCCTGCTGGAACGAGTTGCGCGTGCGCGTCGAGTTCTCGTAGAAGACGGTCGCGAGCGCTCCCTGAAACGCGTGCGCGGGCTGGCCCAGATGGATCTCGCGGCCGCGGGTCAAGAGGCTCCCGAGTTCGTCGCACCCGAGATCGCGCATCTTGACGAGGCGGCCCGGGCCGATCCGCCGTGGCGCTCTGACAAGGCCGTGCATGCCATTCCCTCCCTGCGCGACCCGGACAACGAAACGCCCTTTCCCGCTCATCGGCAGGAAAGGGCGTGGCTAGCTCCACCTAAGCACCCTTGCCGGCCTCACGGGACCGAACTTAAAGGGACGCGCTCTATTGCTCGATATTGTCTCGCTCGAGCACGACCTCGTCAAGCCCATCCGTCTCGGCAAGTCGTACGAACACGCGTTCGTGTTGCGACGTCGGCACGTTCTTCCCGACAAAGTCTGCGCGGATCGGCAGCTCGCGATGCCCCCTGTCGACCATGACGAGCAGCAGCACGCGCTGCGGCCGGCCCCAGTCGACGATGGCGTCGAGTGCGGCGCGCACCGTGCGCCCGGTGTGCAGCACGTCGTCGACGAGCACGACCGACTTCCCCGTGACAGGCAGGCCCGGCGCGCTGTGGGCGGCGCGGCGGCCGTCGTCGCGGTACGGCCCGATCTCGACCGCCGCCACCGGCGGACGCCTGCCCTCGATCTGCCCGATCAAGGAGCCGAGGCGCTGGGCCAAGGGCTCGCCACGGCTCGGTATGCCCACGAGCACCAGGTCTTCGGCGCCACCGAGCTGCTCGAGGATCTCGTGCGCCATGCGCCAGAGCGCGCGGCGCATGCCGTCGGAGTCAAGAATCTTCGCGGCCAATCTCCCGCACCACCTCTCCGAAATCCAGATGCTGCGCCTGACAGAGCCCTGCGAGATGAGCCAGCATGTCGTCGGGCCACTGCGCGAAGCAGGAGAGTGCCTGGCCGGTGACCGGGTGGGCCAGCGCAAGGCGCACCGCGTGCAGGAGCTGGCCAGTGCCCCGCGGCTCCCGGCCATAGAGCGGATCGCCCACGACCGGCAGCCCGATCGACTGCAGGTGGACGCGAATCTGGTGGGTGCGGCCCGTTTCGAGCCGCAGGCGAAGCCAGCCCTCCCGGCCGAGGCGGCGGCAGACCCGCCAGTGCGTCACCGCGGCGCGGCCCCCGGCCACCACGCCGAAGCGTTGCCGGTCCCCCGCCCTGCGGGCGATCGGACGGTCGATGGTGCCCTCGTCCTCGCGCGGCAGGCCATGCACCAGGGCGTCGTAGGTGCGGTGCACCTCGCGCGCCGCGATCATGCGCTGCAGGCGCCGGAACGCGATCTCGCTCTTCGCGACCAGCATGAGCCCCGAGGTGTCCTTGTCGAGCCTGTGCACGATGCCAGGGCGCAGAAGGTCGCCGCCGGGCAGCGAGCCGACGTGGTGCAGGACGGCACTGACCGTGGTGCCCTGCTGGTGCCCCGCCGCCGGGTGCACCACCTGCCCGCGCGGCTTGACGACCACCATGAGATGCTCGTCCTCGAACGCGATCTCGAGCGGCAGATCCTCAGGCTCGGCAGAAATATGAGGCTGCTCGGGCTCCTGCCAGAGAAGCGTCTCCCCTGCCGCCACGCGGCGCGAGGGCGGCGCGGCGCGACCTTGCACCAGGGCCAGTCCCGCCCGCACCAGGATCTGCGCCTGGCTGCGCGTCAGGCCGCCCAGGCGCGCAAGCGCGACGTCGAAGCGTTCGCCCGAAAGCGCCTCGGGCACGACGGCGGTCAGTTCTGGCGCCATAGGGCCACGACCAGCACGATCGCGCCGAGCGTGATGCCGATGTCCGCCACATTGAAGACGTAGGGCCAGACGCGCACATCTATGAAGTCGACGACGCTGTGCTGCAGGACCCGGTCGTAGAGGTTGCCGAGCGCCCCCCCCAACACGCCGCCGACACCGATCTGCACCATCGCAGACGGGCTGCGGCGCAGGAGCACGATCAACCCCACCACAGCGGCCAGGGCCACCAGGATGAAGAAGGCCGTCGCACCTGAAAGCATGCCGAAGGCCGCGCCCCGGTTCTCGACGAGCGTCCAGTCCACGAAGGGCAGAACCGGCACGCTTGCGCCGAGCACCAGATGGGTCACGGCCCAGGCCTTTGTCCAGCGGTCGATGACGAAGACGACGATAGCGACCCCGATGGCGATCAAATGTCCGGTTCGACCTCCCTGCTGCGCACCTCAAGCGGCTCACCATCGGAGTCGATCAAAAGCTCGACGGGCTCGGTCGCGTCATGTAGCTCGCCCGAGTCGACATAGGCCTCGTCGATGCGCACGGCCGGTGGCGTGTCCTGCGGCGAATTGGCATTGCCGTAGCGCGCCAGGGCCTGCCACGTGTCCTCGCCGTCGAACTCGACCTCGTCCTTGCCGTCGCGGAAGGAGTGCGCGAACATCTCGCGCTCCTGCGGCAGCGCGTGTCCGACCGGCGGCCGCCTGCGGTTGCGCTCCGCCGCCTCTGTCGCGCAGCGCGCGCAGAGCTCCGCCCAGGGCAGGGCATCAAGACGCTCGGGGTCGATCCGCTCACCGCACCTGAGGCACCGGCCGTAACTGCCGGCCCGCAGGCGCCGCTGAGCGTCCTCCACCTGCTCGAGCTGCGCGCGCAGTCCCTCGACGAGCCCGAAGTCCTTCTCCCGCTCGAACATCTCGGACGCGTTGTCGGCGGAGTGGTTGTCGTAGCTCGAGAGTTCCTGCGTCGACTCCTTGAACGACTGGGCAAGGCCGTCGTCCCGCAATTCGTCGATGCGACCCCTGAGTTCCTGCCTGCGCCGTTCGAGCCTGCCCTCGATCTCCATGGACTTCCTACCTCCTGGTTCTGTCCGGCCGCGCGCCGCACGCGGCGCACCATCCGGGCGAAGATCTCGCGATCACCGGTAGGTTGTCCAGAAGGCAGTGTTCAAAGGGTCGATCGCGCCGGCTGCCTTGAATCTCTGCCGACCCGCCCATGCCGCGACGTGCGGGGCGGGTCGGCAGCAGGCCATGCGCGGTGCCTTCTGTGCATGGCAGCCGGCACCGGGGAAGCCCGCCAAAGCCCGGCGGATGTCCCGCTGCGTACATGGAGGGAGGTCAATGCCCGCATCGGCCGCTCGATGGACCACCCGCCCAAAGGACGCTGCGACTTGTGCGTTCGCTTTTTCTACCGCAAAGGGGCAAAGCGGCACAGTCCGGCTGCGCAAGACAGCCGCGGCGTGCAGAAGGCCGGCGGGTGCAGGGCACCCGCGAGGGCCTGGGTTCCCTCCCGGCGGGCATGGGCCATCCGCCCATCTGGCGATACCCTTCCGGACGGCCTGCGCAGCCAAGGACCCGCTTGTCCCGGTGAACCTGTACCACCCGTTTGCAGCATGGCCCCGGGTCCGACCCGACGCGGATCGTTCACTCCTTCGGGTCGCGCGCTGTGCGATCTCCCTGGATTTGACTGCATCCGCCATGCCACGCGGGACCATGTGACCGCGTTCACAATAACTGCGCCGCTGCTATTCTGCGTATGGGCGCAGCGGCCCGGGCCGCACGTGCCTGCGCCGCTCCCAAGGCGGCCGCCGCGCTGGCGCAGCCAGGCGGCCCACTGCCGGCGGACGTCGAGCTGCAGACAGATCTCTGATCGGGGGGTCCAAAATGGCCAAGGACGACAACAGTGAACTGCGCGATCTGCTCTGGTCGCCGGAAAAGCGTGTGGTCGTCGGTCTGATGGTCTGGCTCCTGCTGCTGGCCCTCGGCAGCGCATTCGTATCGTCACCGTTCCAGACGGAGCCTTCGGCTGCGGCGAACATCAACTACGCGCACACCATGTACCTGCACGGCCTCTTGATCAGCCTGGTGGGCTTCCTGTCGCTCGTCGCGATGGACGTGTTCCGCGCGGGACACAACAGCCGGACGCTGCACCAGCTCATCCTCTGGGGGACGCTTGGCGCCGCCCTCTTCAGCGGGCTCGGCGGCATTTTCGACCACGTGCTCGCGGATGTCGTTCCGCTCTGGATGCAGATCATCTCGTTCTTCTTCCTGGACGAGATCCTGATCTCCCTCTCCATCGCCCTCTTCTTTCGCGCGGCCGACACCCGCAAGATCTGGACCTGGACGGCAGCGTTTGCAGCCCTCTCGGCCTTCTTCGCGGCGGTCATGGGGCACATCGCGGGCTGGATCCTCGAATTCGGCGACTGGCCGAGGTACTTTGTCGGCGGCTACGCCACGATGGCCGGGATGAAGTGGCAGGACTGGCTTGCCAACCTGATCGGCTCACACTCGCACGACATGGTCACCGCCGTCATCGCGCTCACCGTCGCCACGACCGTTGCCGCCTTCGGACTTGAGCGCCAGGGCGGCCGGCTCACCAAGTTCGGACTTTGGCTGGTGGCCTTCGGTACGATCGCCGCCGCCTTCGTCTACGTCGTAGGCGGCTTCTCGCCGGCGCAGCCTCCAGCACTGTTCGCCCACGGGGCGAACGGCCTGGCAGGCGACGACGCCATCACGGGTATCTTCGTGATGGGCGGCGGCCTGCTGGCCCTCGTCGGCCTCGGCCTCGAAGCGCTTCCGGACGCCATCCACCGCTGGGGAGCGGCCTTCGTCACGGCCATGCTGTTCTTCACGGTGGTCGGATTCGGCTACTATATCGAGTTCCACACGAACCTCTACGGCGCTGGCGACCCCGCTGCGCCGCGGGCAGCCGCCGACGCGGTGTTCACCTGGTTCCACCAGGACTTCGCCTTCTTCCTCCTGCCGGCGATCATGACGATCATGCTGGCGCTGAAGTGGCTCGCAAATGACGCCAAGCTGCGGCGCCAGGCGAACTGGGCGCTCCTCGGCGGCACATTCGTCTCGTTCGTCGGCGGCATGCTCTACATCTTCGTGTCGCAGGCGAGCGGCGGCATCTCGTTCATCGTGACTTCGGCGGGCTTCGCGGTCATCCTGGTCGGCACACTGCTCGCCATCTGGTCGATCGCCGGCCGCGGCGCACCGACAGGCGCGCTGAGCCGGGCAGTCAAAAAGTCGGCTTAGAAAAAGTCGGCCTAGGGTCAAGGGCAGGGGGGCGGCGCGGCCGCCCCCCTGCCCTTGCACATCGCAATCCGCGGACGTGGCCCGCCGGACGGCGGCCGCTGATCGGGCCCGTTCGCTCCCTAGCGCCTGATGGGTGTTCCCCGCATCTCGTGCTGCACGATGCGCACGAGCTCCGCGATGACCTTGCCGATCACGGGCAGGTGGTCGAGGAAGGAAGAACTCAGGAAGTAGACGATCAAGGCGCCAAGGATGGCGAAGCCGATCGCCATGCCGATGCCGCGCGCGGCGCCCGCCGCGAAGTTGAGCCAGAGCATGCGCCAGGGCCGGCGGTAGAGATCGACGTAGGCGCCCAGGTTCACCGACTCCATGTAGGCGGCGATCCGCTCTATGAGTTCGGGATGCACCTGGGCCGCCTCCGTGGACGATTCCGCCTCCGTGGACGATTCCGCCTCCGTGGACGATTCCGCCTCCGTGGACGATTCCGCCTCCGGCTTCTGCCGCTCGTCCGTCATCAGCCCACGACCGAACGGCAGCGCCCGCAGAGGTCGTCCGCGACATCTTCGCGATGCTGCCAGCAGCGCTCGCAGCGCGGGGCGGCGGACGCCGCCACCTCGACCGACCGCTCGCCGTCCAAGAGCGCGACGTGCGACACGATGCAGAGCTCGGCGAGGAGGTCCCTCTCCCGCTCGGCGAGGCTCCTGAGTTCGCCGTCGGGCAGGCGGAACGTGAGGTCGGCGTCGGTCGACTTGCCGATGCGCCTACCGGCCCGCGCGAGTTCGAGCGCCTTCAGACCGTCGTCGCGCAACTCGAGCAGGCCCGCGAACCGCTTTTCGACCTCCGCATCGACCGGGTACTCCTCCGCACGCGGGAAGTCCGTCAGGTGCACGGACCACGTGCTCTCCCGCCCGCCGGGCAGGTACGACCAGACTTCCTCCGCCGTGAAGGCCAGGATCGGGGCGAAGATGCGGGCCAGGGCGGACGCCGCGTGCCAGATCAGCGTCTGGGCGGCGCGACGCTGGGGATCGTCCTTGGCGCCGCAGTACAAGAGGTCCTTGCGCACATCGAGGTAGAGGCTCGAGAGGTCGACCGAGCAGAAGTTGAGCCCGTGGTAGTAGATGGCCTGGTACTGGTAGCTTTCGTAGGCGCGCTCGCAGGTCTCGATCAGCCGGCCGAGACGGCCGCGCATGTAGGCCTCGAGCCCGCCGAGCTCCGTGAGCGGCACCATATCGTGCCTGGGATCGAAGTCCTGCAGGTTGCCAAGGAGGAAGCGCCACGTGTTGCGGATCTTGCGGTACCCCTCCGCCACCTGCTGCAGAATCTCCTGGTTCACGTGCACGTCGCTCGTGAAGTCGGCGCTCGTGGCCCAGAGCCTCAGGATGTCGGCGCCGAAGCGGCCAAGGATCTCGGACGGGCGGACGACGTTGCCGAGAGACTTCGACATCTTGCGCCCATCGCCGTCAACCACGAAGCCGTGGCAGAGCACCGTGCGGTAGGGCGGCTGACCCTCTGTCGCGACGGCCGTCGTCAGGGAGGAGTTGAACCAGCCGCGGAACTGGTCTGGGCCCTCGAGGTAGAGGTCGGCCGGCCAGCGCAGCTCCGGACGGGTCATCAGCACGGCCGCGTGCGACGAGCCCGAGTCGAACCAGACGTCGAGGATGTCGCTCTCCTTGCGGAAGCGCCCGCCGCCGCACTTCGGACAGTGCTGTCCAGGCGGCAGCAGTTCCTCCGCCTGCTTGTGCCACCAGATGTCGGCCCCACCCACTTCGACCAGGTCTGCGACGCGGCCGACGGTCTCGGTTGTGACCAGCACCTCGCCGCAGTCCTCGCAGTAGAAGGCGGGGATGGGCACCCCCCACGCCCTCTGGCGGGAGATGCACCAGTCTGCGCGTTCACCCGTCATCTGGCGCATGCGCGCCTCGCCCCAGTCCGGCACCCACTCCACCTTTTCGGTGGCGTTCAGGATCTCCTGGCGGATCGCCTCGACCGAGCCGAACCACTGCTCGGTGGCGCGGAAGAGCACCGGCCCGCGGCAGCGCCAGCAATGCGGGTACTGGTGGCGGATCTCTCCGGACTGCAGCAGCCTGCCCCTCTCCCGCACGAACGCGAGGATCTGCGGCTGGGCCTCGTCGTAGCGCAGCCCCTGGAAAGGCCCTGCCAGCTCGTTGAAGATGCCGTGGTCATCGACGGGCACCGTCACCGGCAAGCCGTACCGGCGGCCCATCTCGAAGTCCTCCTCGCCATGTCCCGGCGCCGTGTGCACAGCGCCGGTGCCCTCCTCGGCGGCCACGTGCTCACCGAAGACGACGGGCACCCGGCGGTCGAAGACCGGGTGGCCGAGCATGGCCCCTGCGAGTTCCTTCGCCGGAACCTCCCGCACCCGGCTACCGAGCCCCAGCACCGCCCCAAGCCGCTCCTCGGCAGACAGTGCCACGATCAAGGGCCCGTGCTCGCTCTCGTAGAGGCCGTAGACCAGATCCGGGTGCAGCGCCACGCCCTCGTTGGCAGGCAGCGTCCACGGCGTCGTGGTCCAGATCACGAGTCCCGCGCCCACGAGGTCCGGTGCCGCTGCCGCTGTCTCGATCGGGAAGCTCACGTAGATCGACGGCGAGGAGACGTCCTTGTACTCGATCTCCGCCTCGGCCAGCGCCGTCTCATCGACCGGGCACCAGTGCACCGACTTGAACCCCTTGAAGACGAGACCGCGCGCGTACATCTTGCCGAACACACGCAGTTCCTGGGCCTCGTAGACCGGGTTCATGGTGATGTAGGGGTTCTCCCAGTCGCCAAGCACGCCAAGCCGCTTGAACTGCTCCGTCATCTGCCCGATGTGCCGCTCGGCGAACGCACGGCAGGCCTGGCGCAACGCCAGGTCGTCCAGGCTGTGCCGGTCCCTTTTCATCTCGCGCAAGGCGAGCATCTCGATCGGCAGGCCGTGCGTGTCCCAGCCCGGCACGTAGGGGGACGGTCTGCCCCGCATGGTGTGGAAGCGCGTCACGGTGTCCTTGAGCACTTTGTTGATCGCGGTACCCATGTGGATGTCGCCGTTCGCATACGGCGGCCCGTCGTGCAGGATGAAGGGCTCACCCCCGGCGCGCAGCTCGAGGCCAGCCCGGTAAAGGTCCCTCTCCTGCCAATAGCGGAGCCACTCGGGCTCGCGCTCCGGCAGGTTGGCACGCATGGGAAACTCGGTCTTTGGCAAGAGAATCGTCTCTCGATAGTCCACGGCAGTAGCCTCCCCTTTTCGGATGAAAATGCGGCGACAGCCTGCCGAAGGGCGGGCTATCGCCGCGGTACCACCTTTCTTCCCCGACGCTGGCGCCGGGCTCAGGGCGCGTCACGTGCGCCACGCGTCGCCGGTTACCTGGCCCCGCCGTCGGGCAGGTGCCGATCGCCGACGCCCTTGGAAGTGATCTTCGCGCCCTGCGACCGTCCCGGCTCGCACCAGTTCCGGTTCGCTGCACGTGCGCCGGGCGCTACTCTCTTCCGCATCGGGCTGCCGCCCCAGGTCGCGGGGCTGTGTTGGACGGGCCGTGCTCCGCGTGGCTGTCCTCGCCGCGGTCACGGACCCTTAGGGAGAGATTACCTTCCAGGCTTCGGCCGGTCAAGGCAGGGGCCGCGGAGAACGCACGGCGCGCTTTGGTGCCGGGCGAACCCCATAGGCGTTCGACCGGGAAAGCCATGGCTGCCATGGCCCAGCCCGGCCATGACGTCCGGCGGCAAATGGTTCTGCGGCCGTGACGGCTCGGTTCATCCACGTTGCCGTAGAGCCCATGTCAGTGCTCTCGCCGCCGCCATCGCACGACATACGAACAGGGGTTGCCGACTGGTCGACGGGCGCGCTCAGGGACACCTGCGCCCCTCAGGGTGCCGCATGCAGCGCTCGGCCGAACAATCCGACGCTTCGCGGTGTCTCAGCGAAGACATTGGCAGCGGCGCGGCCATACTGCGCGCCGCCCGTCGCAGGCGCGGGAGCGACCGTGAACCACGTCCTGCCCGCGTCCTTTGTTCGGAAGAGCCCCGCGTAGGTGACAATCACATAGTCCGAGCGAGACTCGATGTCGAACGAGTTGAAGTACTCGCCCGGGGGCAGCGCGACGATCCGCGACCAGGAGCGGCCCTGGTCCTCGCTCAAGGCAAAACTCCGCCAGTTCCCAAGCCACAGCGTCCCGTCCTGGGCACAGCCCATCTCCCACGTCCCGACGCGCGGCAGAGCGCCACCCGCGATCCAGGTCCTGCCCTCGTCCCGGCTCACCCAGAGAGCAGTTGAACGTGCGTCCAGCGCGTACAGGATGTTGCCTGGACCGATCGCCGCGATAGGCACATCCGCTCGGACCTCCCGCCACACCTTGCCGCCGTCGGTCGTGACGTACAACCGTGCCAAGGCATCCGGTGCGGGCGCCACAAGGGCGATGCCCGATGTCCGGTCGCGAAAGGAAACCAGTCTGGGGACGCCTTGGGGCAGTCTGAGCACCCGCCAATGGCCGCCGCCATCCGAGGTGACCTCAGCGCCGGTTGAGGTCAGCGCCCAGCCGTGGCTTGGGTCGCTGAATCCTGCAGCGGACACGTTTTCCGCCGGGACGGCCGGGCCCTTCGTCCAGCTGCGGCCGCCGTCCGCCGATTTGAGCAGATACGTCCCCCTCCCCACCACGGCGATGGAGAGGCCCACGTTGTGATGAAAGAACCCGACGATCGAGCCCGGAAAGACCGGGGAGTCGAATTCTGCGATCGTCCGCCAGATCCGGCCGCCGTCCGTCGTCCGGTACACCTCGCCGCCAGGACCGATCGCACCGCCGACGACGGCGATGGCCGTGTGGCTCGAGAGCGGCAGAAGACCAGCCTCATCGTTCGGCAGCGGTTCGACTTTCAGCCGGGCAACGTCCTTTCGCACGACACCGACGCCGAAGCCGCATGTGACGCAAGTCTGTCCCACCACCCAGAGCGCTCCGTCGGGTGCCATGGCCAGTTGCGGCATGCTCATCAACGGAACAGTTCCCACGACGGACCATCTGGCGCCTGTACGGCTCGCATGGAGCAGTTGGACCGGGCACCCGCCCAGGCAGGGCGACTCAAGGGCCCATCCCTGCGCGTTCAGGGACGCGAACAGCCGGGTGCGATCCCCGCCGGACAGGACGAGTCGCCATGTCCTGCCACCGTCGGGGCTCAGCACGAGTGTTCCGCCCAATTGGTTCACCTGGACCGGCGACCACAGAAGGATCCGCGGACCTGTGGCAGCCACGATGCGCGGAAAGTTCTCAAGGGGGACATCGATGTTGGCGCGAGACGGGTCGGCCGCCCAGGCGGTGGAGTGCGCGACCTCCGCCCACATCGCGCCTCCGTCGCTCGTGCGCCAGAGCGCCACGCCGCAGTCTTGGGCGAGGCATCGGCCGCCCTGCTCCAGGACGTAGCCGTCCTCAGGCGTCACGAACCAGAACTGCCCCGGTGGCGCATTTGACAGGCGCCGCCAGGACCTGCCCCCGTCGGACGAAGCATAGAGACTGCCATTGGAAGCGAAGGCATGCTTACCATCGACGACCTGGATGTCCTCGAAAGGCGCCACTTTGGTCGGCACGCGAGTCCAGGTGCTGCCGAAGTCGTGCGTAAGATAGACGCGACCCGTCTGGCAGCCGTCCGCTGCCGAACCATCACAGATGGCGACGGAAAGTGCGCCGCTTCCGTCCGGCAGGAAGGCCGCAGCCCTCAGACCCAGCGTGGGAGGCTGGTTGACGGCGGGAAGATGGATCACCGTTGCGACAGGCAACGACGCGGCGCCGCTCTGGGCGCCACCGGCGAAGGCGAGAAGAAGGCCGGTTGCCAGCTGGAGGGGGACGGTCCATCGAAGTTGGCGGTGTTCGGGCACGCCGGCTCCTCACTTCCTTGCGGCTGGTCGCGGGCCCGCGGATCGCTCCATCTGGCTTGGCGCGATCGCATCATTGGGCTGGCCTGCCGCCAGACTATCCACTCAGGGGGCGATTTGGCGAACGCTGCCGAACGGCAGCGGGACAGCGTCGACCAGCTATGGGCATTGTGAGAGCCGACGCCAGGTTCCACTTTTTACTATGCTTCGCTGGCGGGAAGGCCGCTCCTGCCTCATTTCACGGTGGTACTAAGCAGGAACCTGTCCCCTACTGGCGAACCCCCGCAAATCAACATAGTGGTCTTGGAGGGGGCCGGACGGGCGGACCGAGCCATGTGCTCCGCCCTGGAGACAGACGGATCGCGGCAACGCTTCGCTGGATTGCTGTTCACGCAGGACCGCAGCTCGATCCCTTCCTGGGAGGGAGACTCGGCAAGCGCCGTAGCCGATAGCTCGTCGCCATCGCACGCGTGGACGCAAGAATCGCGCGACGGTGGGGGACTGGCCGGCAAGCGCTGTCGCCTGCAGCCGCAAAATGCCGTCACGGGGGGCAACCAAGACATGGCCAGTGGCACGCAGCAGAACAGGTTTCGACGTGAGCTCTCTCTTACGGACCTCACCATGGTCACGCTGGGGGGGCTCATCGGTTCCGGTTGGCTTTTCGCTGCACAGAGCGCCGCAAGGTACGCCGGGCCAGCGGTCATCATCTCGTGGGTGATCGGCGGCATCGCGGTGATCGTCCTGGGCCTGACGTTTGCGGAACTCGCCGGTATGCTGCCTGAAGCCGGCGGCGTCATACGCTATCCACACTATTCCCACGGCAGCTTTGTCAGCTTCCTGGTCGGTTGGGCCGCGCTGATTTCCTGGGCCGGCCTGCCCTCGATCGAGGCCGCGGCCGTGATCCAGTACGCCTCGAGCTACATCCCGGGCATCTATAGCGCAAGCCAGGGTTCCCTCACCACGCTCGGCCTCGTCGTCGCCTTCCTGCTTGTCAGCCTCTTCTTCGTCATCAACTCGCTCGGGGTCAAGTTCTACGCCAGGGTCAACACGCCGCTGACGTTCATCAAGATCGCGACCCCGGTGACAACGGCCATCGTGCTGCTCATCACGAGTTTCCACCCGGCAAACTTCACCGCACACGGCGGCTTCATGCCCTTCGGCTGGGCTGGAGTCTTTTCCGCCATCTCCGCCGGCGGCATCATCTTCACGTTCACCGGCTTCCGGCCGATGTTCGACCTTGCCGCCGAGGCGAAACATCCGCAGAGGGACATCCCGCGAGCCTTCATGCTCGGCATGCTGATCGCTGGCGTCATCTACCTCGCGCTGCAGCTGGCTTTTTCGGGCGCCGTCCCGGCGCAGGCCCTGGCACACGGCTGGGCCAACCTCTCCTTCTCCTCGCCGTTCGCCAACCTGGCGGTGGCGCTCAACCTGCCCTGGCTCGCGATCGTACTCTACGGTGACGCCATCCTGTCGCCGAGCGGCACCTCCCTCACCTACGCGGCCGCCGTGCCGCGGGCCTTCTACGCCTACAGCGGCACCGGTCACTTCCCTGCCGTCTTCCGCCGCTTGAACGGACGGGGCCTGCCGGCCGCGGGCATCCTCCTGTCCTATATCGTGGCGCTCGTCTTCCTGCTGCCGTTCCCGTCGTGGCAGAAGATGGTCGGCATCCTCTCCAGTGCCACCATCCTGACCTACATGATCGGCCCGGTGACGCTTGCCGTGCTGCGCAAGAGCGCGCCGCAGCTGCGGCGCCCCTTCCGGCTCTGGGCTTCGTCCTGGCTCGGCCCCATCGCCTTCGTCATCGGCAGCATGATCTTCTACTGGACAGGCTGGCCCACCGACGGCATCCTGCTCATCGCCACGCTCGTGGGGCTGATCATGTACTTCTACTACTACGCCCGCAACAAGACCGCGGTGGCGGACCTGCGCCGCGGCATCTGGCTCGTCGTCTACTTCGTCTTCGGCATCTTGATGTCGTACTTCGGCAGCTTCGGCGGCACGGGCGTCATCGCCGCCCCCTGGGACACGATCATCGTGGCGGTTGCCAGTATCGGCTTCTACTACTGGGCCGTGGCAGCCGGCGGTGGCGAGGAGTTGCTCGCCGAGGCGCACGCCGTCGCGGCAGAAGCCGCCGAACACGAGCCGTCACGCGCAGGCACCGACTGACGGCCAATCGCATCGCCGCTGCGACCCAGAGGCGGACAAGGGGGGAGGGCGGCGTGACGCCGCCCTCCCCCCTTGTCCCGGAGGTTCCGGCTCCATCTGGCCGATGGTGTCGCAAGGCCAGGGTTCGCCAAAAAGCCGTGGTCCCGGGTCTGCAGCGATCGCTTGAGGGGGCCGAAGTGATGGGGCGTGCTGTTGTGGTGGGTGCAGGCATGGTTGGACTGCATGCGGCCTATGCGCTGCGCAGGCGAGGACTCGAAGTGACCGTGGTGGACAAGGGAGAGGCAGGCATGGCCTGCTCATTCGGCAACGCTGGCCTCGTCTGTCCTTCGCTGTCTGCTCCCCTGCCCGCTCCGGGCCTGGTCGGCCGCTCGCTGCGGTGGATGCTGCAGCGCGACAGCCCGCTCTACATCAAGCCGGGCGCACTGCCTGAGACGCTCGGCTGGCTGCTCGCGTTCTGGCGGCACTGCAACGCCCAGGACTACTCCCAGGGCCTGCTGGCCATGCTGGGGTTGAATCAGCGCACGCTGAGCCTCTACGACATGCTCACGGCCGACGGCGTGGAGTTCGAGATGCACCGCCAGGGCCTGCTGTTCGCCTTTACGCGCGAAGGCGACCTCGTGAGCGAACTCGACGAGTTGCGCGAAGTGGCACAGTTCGGTTTGCCCGCGCCGCAGGTCTTGGCCCGCGCGGAAGTGCTGGCGGAGGAGCCCAACCTCTCCGATCGGGTAGTCGGCGGCATCCTGCTGCCTGCGGAGCGGCATGTCGAGCCGCACAGCCTGAGCCGCGGCATGGTGCGCTGGCTTGCGGCCAGGGGCGTGGATCTGAGACAGCAGAGCGAGGTGCAGGCGTTCGAGCACAAGGGTGACGCGGTTGTCGCGGTGCAGACCGCAAGCGGGCGCATCGAGGGTGACCTCTTCGTCTTGGCGGCCGGGATCTGGACGCGCCGTCTCGCCGCCATGCTCGGCTCGCACCTGCCGATCCAGGCGGGAAAGGGCTACAGCCTCAGCCTGAGCTCGCCGAACCTGCAGTTCAGACATGCACTCTACCTGGCAGGCACCAAGGTGGTCTTGAGCCCCTACGAGGACACGGTGCGTCTGGCCGGGACGATGGAGTTCTCCGGCATGAACGCGAGGCTCGACACTGTGCGCCTCGACGGGCTGCGCTCCGCGGCCCGCAACTACCTGCGCGAAGAGCTGCGTGGCGCAACGGAATCCGCCTGGACCGGCATGCGCCCGATGACACCGGATGGCCTGCCCATCATCGGGCGCCTGCCGCGCTATCGGAACGTGTTCGTCTCGACCGGTCACGGGGCGAACGGCATCTTCATGTCCCCCACGTCCGGCGAACTGCTTGCGGATCTCGCAGTTGACGGCGAGTCCGCCATCGACCCCACGCCGTTCGACCCGGTGCGGTTCACCGCTTGACGGCCGATCAGGAGCTGGAGGGCCATGAAGCCCGTCGTCCGCCAACCCGCCTGGCGCGCCATCTTGGGCACACCGCCGCGATCGGCCTATAATGGTGCGGACATGAAGCATTTCCGGGAGGCTCCTCATGCGTGAGCTGCTGGCCCTGCTCGTACCAAGGGAAGTTCCCGCGGACAAGGCGCGCGCCGCGGGCTTCGAAAAGGCTCAGATGCTGCTCGCCGCCGCCCGGCCCGACGCGATCGTGGTCATCGATGCCGGCTGGCGGCCCAGGGCGTTCGCCGTCGGCCGCTCTGGGACCGTGGCGGACTCGGACGGCCTCTACCGTGCGCAGGGCGCAGACAATCTGGCCGCCGCCCTGATCGATACAGCCATGGAGTTCGGGCTGCCTGCCTTCGCGGAGCAGGCGGCCCTCTCGCCGCATGCCGCCGCCGTGCTGCAGGAGCTCTGGCCGGCGGCGGACGTGCCCATCCTGCCGCTCGGGGTGGCGACCGCGTCGCCGTCGCTCCTGCAGGAGTTCGGGCAGGCTATCGCCGCCGCCGGGCGGCGGCTTGGCCTTCGTGTCGTGGCGGTGGCGATCGGCGCCATCGCCCACGACCACCAAGCGGAGCACGACCAGCGGGAAAACCCGTCGGTGCGCCGCTTCGGCGATCTCGTGCTCGAGCGCCTGGAGCAGAGCTGCGGCGGAGACCTCTTCGACATCGACGGCGCGCTCTGGGTCCAGGCGCAGCCCGAGACGGACCTCTGCCATCTCGCGCTGCTGCTCGGCACAACGGGCGTCGACGCGGAGTGCGAGGTGCTCGGCCGCTGGGAGGGACCGGGCCTCTTCGCGGCCGCTGTGGCGTTCTACCGCGCAGAGACCCTGCCGTTCAGGGCCACTGCGGGGTGGGACGCGACCGAACACCCGAAGCCCTGGTAGCCGGTCTTTTCGTACCCGGCGTTGCGCGTGCGCAAGCGGCTTGCCGCAGAAGGCACGGGGCGACTCCCTGTGGTTCGTCGACGGCGGCTCAGGCCTGAGGGCGGTCGCCAGCCGCGCGGGCGGGTTCCGCGAACAACCGGCGCAAGCCGGCACTGGGGCGGCACGAACAACAGATGTCCGGGTTTGTGCAGCCCATCGGGCAAGTGTTGACACCCCCTGCCGCCTCGCCCGGGCGGCAGCCCGCCGCGTAGCGTGCCATGTGCGGAGTTTGCGCATTTCATCGCCCTACGGGATGTTCATTGCAACTTATAGGGGGGAGAGCCGTGGGCTACCGTAGCGCCTTCGACATCATCGGCCCCGCCATGGTCGGTCCCTCGAGCTCGCATACCGCCGGCGCGAACCGCATCGGCCAGGTGATACGGCAGCTTGCGGGCGCCATGCCGGAAGTGGTCAAAGTGACCTTCTTCAACTCGTTTGCCGAGACCTACAAGGGGCACAGCACCGACCGCGCGACCGTCGGCGGCCTGCTCGGGCTGCGCACCGACGATCCGCGCAACCGCGAAGCCCTGGAGCTCGCCCGCCAGTCGGGCATGAAGGTCACGTTCGCGACGGGCAGGCTCGACGGGTACCACCCGAACTGCGTGCGCGTCGAGGCGCAAGAAGGGCCAGGCGACGCGGTGAACGCCGTCGGCGTTTCGATTGGAGGCGGCCGCATCTCGATCATCGAACTCGACGGCTACAAGGTGCGCATGTCGGGGGAGTATCCGACGCTCGTCCTGCGCCATATCGATCGCGTCGGCGTCGTGGAGACGATCGGAGCGATCCTCGCCCGGGCTGGCGTCAACATCTCCCACATGGAGATCGACCGCAAGCGGCGGGGCGGCGAGGCGATCGCCGTGGTCGAGCTGGACCAGCCGGTCACCGCCGACACCATGGACAGCCTGCGGCAAGGCCTGCCGCTCCTGACCATCAAGCAACTGGAGGAAGTCTAGTGTTCACACGCATGAAGGAACTCCTGGACCTGGCGTCGGAGCAGAAGCTGCCCATCTCCGAAGTGATGGTGCAGCGCGAGGTCGAGGAGACCGGCAAGCCGCGGCAGGAGATCATGGCCCGCATGCAGGCGCACCTTGCGACGATGGAGGCCGCCACGCAGGAAGGCCTCGCGCAGGGCGAGAGGTCCCCAAGCGGACTCTCCGGCGGTGACGCGAGGCGGCTGCGCGACTACTACGCCTCGGGCAGGTCGCTTCTCGGACGGCAGGGCGATCTTGCGGCAAGCTTGGCGCTCGCCGTCTCCGAGACCAACGCGCGCATGGGTCGCATCGTCGCCACACCCACCGCAGGTTCGGCCGGCATCCTGCCAGGCGTTCTCATGTCGTTGCGCGAGCATCTGCACCTCGAGACCGAGGCGCTCCTGGCGGGGGCGTTCACGGCGGCCGCCATCGGGCTCGTGATTGCCAACAGCGCGAGTATCGCGGGGGCCAGCGGCGGCTGTCAGGCCGAGGTGGGCTCCGCGACCGCCATGGCGGCGGGCGCGGCGGTCGAGCTGGCCGGCGGCAGCCCCGATCAGGTCTGCCAGGCGGTCGCCATCGCGCTTCAGAACGTGCTGGGACTGGTCTGCGACCCGGTCGCCGGGCTCGTCGAAGTACCGTGCGTCGTGCGCAACGGCGTGCACGCCGTGATGGCCCTGACCGCCGCGGACATGGCATTGGCCGGCATCGAGAGCGTCATCCCGGCCGACGAGGTGATCGGAGCCATGAACGAGATCGGCAATGCGATGCCGCGCCAGTGGAAAGAGACGGCCCTGGGCGGGCTGGCCGTCACACCGACCGCGATCTGCATCCGGGACCGCATACGCGGGCAAGGGGAGGGTCTCTAGGCCCGCTCTCGAGCAGGCCTGTGCCGCTGCGTCGAGTACTGCCCACGGAATGTGCGCAACTCCCACCATCGGAAGCGCACGGGCCAGATGGCGGGCGCGAGGAAGTCCAGGGGCAGGCGCGGCGCCCTCCCGCAACAGCAGCCCTGGTCACGGTCCTGGCCGCGAGGGAGCCCCCCGCGCCAGGACCGTTCTGCGGCTTCGGGGGGATCAGGCCGCCTTGCGCTCCCTGCGGCGCCAGGCGCCCCGGATCGCGAGGCCGATGAAGAGGAGCGGCAGCGCGACGCCGACCGCCGCGAACAGGTTGGCGAGCCAGGCTCCCGGCTGGCCGAGTTCGAGCATCCAGCGCTCGGTGAATCCCGCCGGGAGATCGCTCGCGCCAAAGCTGACGAGGGACTGCCCGCCGACTTCCACCCTGCCGCCCAGGCTGAAGGGCGCAGTGCCGAGACCCGAGGGATGCACCTTGGGGCCCGTCAGCATCAGGACGCGCCTGACCGGCACCTCGCTGCGCCAGGTGAAGAGCACGTCTCGGTCGGTCGCCTCCGGTATGGCGTAGCGCACGCTCGCCTGCCCGTCGCGGCTCTTGACGAAGACGCTGCGGCCGGTGGGGCCGAGCTGCCCCAAGCTGTAGCCGCCGCCGGAGACCTTGAGTTGCCGAGCCCCCGCCGCTACCGGCAACGCCATGGTGGACCCGGGAGCGGCCGCAGCGATCTCGTAGACCTGCAGCGCGCCATGCGCATAGGTCACCGCCATCTCGAGCGCGGCAAGCGGCGCTGGCCCCGCGGCCGAGGCCCGCCCGCCCGTGGCCAGGATCGCGAGAACGGACCAGGCGCACCATGCAGCGAGTCGCCCGACGGGCCTCATGGCTGCTCCTCCCGCTTCGCCGCCTCGTATTCCTCTGGCGAGAGCTTGCCCGTCCGAAGATCCTCGGCGAGCGCCGACGCGAGCGACGGCTCCGCTTCGCGCCGCTCGGCAGGCCCAGCGTCCCTGCGCCCCAGGAAGGGCAGTGCCGCGAGCAGTACCACGGCGCAGACCAGCACGATCAGCGTCAGGCGATCCATGCCCTGTCCTCCTTGCGCGAAGAACGCTCCCCAGCATCGCCGCGTCCGTCCGAGAGGGAAAGCAGGATGCCCAGGACGACGACGAGAGCCCCGAACCAGATCCAGCTCACGAGCGGCTCGACGAGCAGGAGCAAGGTCGCCTGGCGCCCCTGCCAGCCCGAGAGCACGGTATAGATGTCCGCGAGCGGCGCCGACGCGACTGCCGGCAGCCCGTTCGGCTGCGCCGGCCCCACAACCTGCGGGTAGAAGGTCTGGGAGGGGCGAAGGGTGACTCCCCTGCCCTGCCCCGTCACGGCAAGTGTCGCCGCCACCTGCCGCTCGCCGAGCGGATAGCTCGTGGCGAGCCGCTCCATGCGCACGGTGTAGCCGCCGATGCGCGCGGATTGGCCGGGGCCGAGCGTCACGGTCCGCTGCACCGACTGCAGTGTGGAGAAGCCGATGCCAGCCGCCAGCACCAGGATGCCGAGATGCACGGTGTAGCCGCCGTAGCGGCGCCGGTTCTGGCCGAGGAACCCGACCACGGCCCGCAGGGGCCCCTCGCCGCGCCCGCGCCTGCGCGCCTGCCAGCCGAGGTAGAACTCGCGCACGAGGGTGGCCGCGGCGAGCCAGAGCCCCCCCACGAGCACCGCGAGGCTGGAGGAACGGGTGGTCACGAGGACAGCGACCAGCGCGACGACGCCGAGCGCGAACGGTGCGGCGAGGCCGCGCAGCGTGCGGCGCAGGGTGGCCTGGCGCCATGGGATGAGCGGACAGATGCCCATCAGCACGATGAGCGCGAGGGCGATCGGCCCAGCCACGGCGTCGTAGAACGGCGGACCGACCGTCACGGGCAGTCCGCCTGTCGCCTGGCTGATCAGCGGATAGAGCGTGCCCCAGAGGATGGCGACAGCGAGACCGACGAGCAGCACGTTGTTGACGAGGAAGCTGCCTTCCTTCGACACCACGCCGGCCGCCTGCGGACTGTCGCGCAGACTGTCCCTGCGGTAGACGATCAGGGCGGCGCTGAGGACGGCGCTCAGGGCCAGGTAGCCGAGGAAGTACGGCCAGACTCCGTTCTGGTTCGAGAAGGTGTGCACCGAGTTGACGATGCCCGAGCGGGTGATGAAGGTGCCCAGGATGGTCAGGAGGAACGTCACGCCGACCAGCACGACGTTCCAGGCGCGCATCAGGCCCCGCCGCTGCTCGACGTTCGCGGAGTGCAGGAACGCCGTCGCCGTGACCCAGGGCAGGAACGCCGCGTTCTCCACGGGGTCCCACGCCCAGTAGCCGCCCCAGCCGAGCACCCTGTACGACCAGTGCGCACCGAGGGTGATGCCGGCGCTCAGGAAGAGCCACGCCACGAGCGTCGTGCGCCTGGTCTGCAAAAGCCAGCCGAGGTCCCTGCGCCCGAGCAGGAGCGCCGCCATGGCGTAGGCGAACGGCACCGTCAGACCGACGTAGCCGGCGTAGAGCAGCAGCGGATGGATCATCATCTCCGGATACTGCAAGAGCGGATTGAGCCCCGCGCCGTCGTAGACCGGGACGGGGCCCTGCTGGAACGGGTTCGAGACGAAATTGACGACGAAAAGGTAGAAGATTGCGACGATCTCCATGACAAAGATCGCCGGCCCCTGCAGCTCGGGGTCGTGGCGCGGCGGCCGCAGGGTCGCGTACAGGATGTAGATGGCCAGCACCAGAAGCCAGAGCAGGAGCGAGCCCGAAAAGCCGCTCCAGAAGGCGGTGATCTTGTAGGCGAGCGGCAGGGTGCGCGACGTCTCCTGCGCGACCGCGACCAGGTTGAACTGGTCGGTGACGAGGCCGCGCCAGAGCACCGTCGCCGCCGCGATCACGCTCAGCGAGAAGCCGATCGCCGCCCCGAGCCCGCTCTCGCGCAGGCGGGGCCGGCGCAGGAAATGCCCCAGGGCATAGGCCAGCACCGAGTAGAGCGCGGCGATCCCTGCGAGGCGCAGCAGGTCCGCGCCAAGGCTCGGCAACGAGATGGGGCACACCTCCCTCCTGCGGGGCTGCGCCCCATTATAGCCAACCCGCTATCAGGCGCCAGGCCACCTGACCCGCCGCACCGCCTGCCCCGCCGCCAGCAGGCGGCGCTCCGTCAGCTCGACCGCTTCGGGCGAGCGGTCCCCGACCAGGGCGACGCGGCTCTGGCGCCAGGCCGCGACCGCGGTGGTGCCCGAACCGCAGCAGGGGTCCAGCACGGCGTCACCGGGATCCGAACAGGTGGCGATCAGGCGCTCCAGTAGCATGAGCGGTTTCTGGGTGGGATAGCCGGTGCGCTCCGGGTTCCAACCGGTCACGGTCGGGATGTCGGTCCACCAGTCGGTGAGGGGGGTACCCCGCTCCAGGTCGATTTGCACCTCGCTGGCATAGGTCGAGTGGCGCCCGACGGACTGGGTGTTCTCCTTGTACGGTCTGCGCTCGACATGGAAGCGCGGCTCGCCCTTCGCGTAGCGCAGGATGACGTCGTGCTTGCGGGAGTAGTCCGAGCGGGCGACACCGCCACCGTTGTAGCACCAGACGATCTCGTTGCGGAATGCCTCGACGCCGCACAGGTCGTCGAGCGCCACCTTGACGTAATGGCTCGCATGATGGTCGAGGTGGACAAGGAGGGTGCCGCGTGCGTCGAGGGCGCTCCAGAGAGGCTCGAGCATCGCCATGAGCGCCTCGGCGTAGACCCGAGGCTGGCTGGCGGGGTCCGCGTACGCGCCCGCCTGGCTGCGGCGCACCTTGCCGGTCCCGAACGGCGGGTCGACGTACGCCAGCTGCGCGCAGCCGGCCGGCAGCGCCTGCAGCCACGACTCCGCCCTGCCCTCGACGAGAACCGTCGCCTGGGATTCAGGGCGGATCTCCAAATCCAAATCGGGAAACAGGGTCGACTCCTGAGCCGAACCGGTCCGCGCGGGATTCATTCCTCCCGGCTTGCCGCCGCGGTGGAGCCGGACTCGTCCGCCAGCAATGCCAGTTCAGACTCGAGCAGAGAGCGTACCCTGGCCTTCCACACATCCAGCTCGCGCCGCCGCTCCAAGAGGTCGTGCTCGAGCAGCTTCAGCTGCGTGCGCGCCTCGTCGAGCATCTGATCCGAGCGCTGCTGCGCCTCGCGGACGATCAGTTCGGCCTCGCGCTGCGCGTTGTGGCGCACCTCGTCCGCCGTCTGCTGCGCCACGACGAGGGCGCGCTGCAGATGCTCCTCAACCTCCTGGAAGCGCGCGAGGCGCTGCTCGCTCTCCTCCACCTGCACCCGCAGTTCCTGGCGCTCGCGCAAAAGCACTTCGAACTCGCGCACGACCTCGTCCAGAAACTCGTCCACCTCGTTCTCGGCGTAGCCCCGGAAACCGCGGTGGAACTCCTTGTTGTGAATGTCGTTCGGGGTGAGAGCCACGGCGGGGACCCCTTTCAGAGCAGCAGGTTGCGCAGGATGAGCAGGGCGAGCCAGATGGCGACGAGGGCCAGCAGGGGCGATAGATCGAAGACACCCGTGTCCGGCATCAGCCGGCGGATCGGCTGGAGCAGGGGCTCCGTCAGGCGGTGGAGCAGGCGCTCGATCTCATAGAGCGGCGACGTGCGCCCCGTCGGCGGGAAGAAGCTCAGGACCGCGCGCAACACCAGGAGCAGCGTCAGGACGTTGCCGACCAGAGACAGGACGCTGTAGACGAATGCACCCACGGGCGGCTACTTCCCGAACAGGCCGGCGGTCCTCTCCTTGGTCTCCTCGCGGTGCTCGCGCAGGGCCACCTCCACGTTGGGCGGCGCGAACAGGAAGATGCTCGTCGAGATGCGCTGCATCTGTCCGTCCAAGGCGTAGATCGTACCGGACAGGAAGTGCAGAAGACGCTGCGCCGGCTCCTTGTCCATCGCCTCGAGGTTCACGATGACCGGCCGGCGTCCCTTGAGCTGATCGGCGATCGACTGGACCTCATCGAACGATGTGGGGTCCGCCACCACGACGCGCACCGGCCTCCCCCCTCCCGGCAGACTCACGAGCGACGTCTTGCGACCGCGCGGCTCGACGCTGCGCGACTGCACCACCGGCTCAACCTCCGGCTCCTCCTCGACCTCTTCGATCCCGATCAGGTTCATCAGCTTGTCCATGAGGCCCATCGCGTCAACCTCCTCGACGTGCTCCGAAAATTGCTGTGCCGATGCGGACCATGGTCGCCCCCTCGGCAATCGCGGCCTCGAAGTCGCCGCTCATGCCCATCGAGAGCTGGTCCAGCGGAAGATCCGGGAAAGTCTCGCGCAACCGACTGAGGAGCGTCCGCAGATCCCGGAAGTACGGGCGAGGATCGCCAGAGGTCGGTGGCACGGTCATCAGGCCGCGCACCTCGAGCATCGGATGGTCCCTGCAGGCTGCGACAATGCCTGCCGCCTCCTCGGGCGCGCAGCCTCCCTTCTGCCGTTCGCCGGCGACGTTCACCTCGATGAGCACCCGCAGCGGTGTCCCGCGCCCCGCCGCACCGCGGCCGAGCAGCGGCACGAGCTCCGGCCGGTCCAGGGAGTGCAGCCAGTCGAAGAGCCTCGCGGCGAGGGCGGCCTTGTTCGACTGCAGGCGCCCGATCATATGCCACGTGGCGCCGGGTACGGCCTGCATCTTCGCCCTGGCTTCCTGGACGCGGTTCTCACCGATGTCCGGAAGCCCCTTGGCCAACGCCTCGGCGACGGCCTCGGCCGGCTGGAACTTGGCAACGGCCACAAGCCGTACCGATCCGGCGCTGCGTCCGGACGCGCGGCATGCGGCCTCAACCCTGGCCCTTGCCTCCTCGACCTGTACCACCAGTTAAGGCCTCTCCTCCCAGACGGCCAAGGCATTCGCCAAGTCCCCGGCGTTTCCTGCCAAGGGCAGCGCGAAATCCGCATCCCGTGCGGTTTAAGGGCTGATCGGACGCCAGTCCTTGTCCAGCCGATCGAGACTCTTCTCCCCGATGCCCACCGCCATGACCTCGATGAAGGCCCCCGGCAGGTGGATCAGGCGGCTCACCGTCATCGTGCCGTCCACGACGGCCACGCCCCGCCACACGCCCTGCCTGTCCCGAGTCGCGCCAGGCGGCGGCGCGATCGGCTCGGGCGACTCGAAGATGCTCACGATCCGCCCGTCGCCCTTGTAGCTCAAGGCGGCCATGTGCGGACCGAGGCGCCGCACCCCGGCGAGCGTCATGCCCTGAGGCATGCCCTGCGGCAGGTAGAGCGTGGCGCCCAGCTCCCTGCCGACCCGCACGACCGCCCCAGGGGCGCAGGCGGACAGAGTCAGGCCGCCCACGACGCAGACGGCCAGGAGAATGCGCTTCACGCCGTGGACGGCTCGTCTTCGAGTTCGACCAGGATGACGTCCTGGCCGAACTTGCGGATGCGGTCCCAAGGCACGACGATGTCGTGGTCCCGGCCGAAGACGCCCAGCCAGCGCCCGGCCGCGGGCAGGACGAGAGCCACGACCCGCCCGCTCTGCAGGTCGAGCTCCAGGTCGCTGATCGCGCCGAGACGCCGCCCGTCCTTCAGGTTGACGACTTCCTTGATGCGCAGTTCCGAGGTCTTGACCATTTGTGTGGCCCTCCCGGGCCAGCCTATGCACGGACGCGCAAAACTTGCCTCAGTGCCCCGCGATGCGCAGATGCTGCTCGTGCGGGCGCACGAGCTGCCAGAAGCGCCAGATCAGCCCGGACGGGCGGACGGCGGCCCTGAAGCCTAGGCGGCTGTCCCCGCCCAGCGCGATGAATGCGGACGGCCCCTCTGCCCGGCCCTCCGGCGATCCCACGGTGGCGCCGCTGTCGGCGAGGCAGAGTTCCGGGAACAAAAGGCACCACCAGTTCTGGCCGCGCCCCTGGCCAAGCACCACTTCGAGCGTCATGTAGCGCCCCTGAGAGAGGCTCTCGCCCAAATAGCGCCGGCGCGGCAGGTCGGCCGTACCGAGGCTGACCCGGGCCCCGTACTTGAGGCCATAGCCCCGCAAGGTCTCGTCGGCGATCCTCTGCATGGCGGGGGTCAGCACGGCGAGCCTGGCCGCGGCCTGCCCCAGGCTCGTCGCGCCTTCGATGCGGCCCTCCAGAAAACCGAGCAGGGCCGTGCGCACCGCCACCTTGGCTGCGATGTCGTCGGGCCTGTTCGAGTTCGCGACGATGTGCAGCCGCAGCACCTGGCCACTCGCCCCGCCGGCCGCGGCAGCGCCCCCAGAGGGGGCCGCGGCCGTAGCCAAGGCGAGCAGCGCCGCGGCGAGGAGACCCCTGATGCCCCTAGACATGGCGGCGCATGTGCTGCAGGGCGGCCTTCTCGAGGCGCGACACCTGCGCCTGCGAGATGCCGATCTCCTGCGCGACCTCCATCTGGGTCTTGCCGTCGAAGAAGCGGAGGTTCAGGATCATCTTTTCGCGGTCGTTCAAGCGGCGCATAGCCTCCTTGAGCGCGATGCCCTCGAGCCACTGCGCGTCCTGCGTCTTCTCGTCGGCGACCTGGTCCACGACGTAGATCGGATCGCCGCCGTCGTGGTAGATCGGTTCGAACAGCGAGATCGGTTCCTGAATCGCGTCGAGCGCGTAAACGACCTCGTCCACCTCGGCGCCGAGTTCCTGCGCGATCTCGCGCACCGCCGGCTCGCGGCCGAGGCGGCCGACGAGGGCGTCGCGGGTCTGCAGGGCCTTGTAGGCCAGATCGCGCAGCGAGCGGCTGACGCGGATGGGATTGTTGTCGCGAAGATATCGCCGGATCTCGCCGATGATCATCGGCACGGCGTAGGTGGAAAACTTGACGTTCTGGCCAAGGTCGAAATTGTCGATCGCCTTGATCAGCCCGATGCAGCCCACCTGGAAGAGGTCGTCCACGTATTCGCCGCGGTTGTTGAAGCGCTGGATCACCGAGAGGACGAGCCTGAGGTTGCCGTTGACGAGCTCCTCGCGCGCGGCGCGCCTGCCCGCTTGCATGGCTGCGAACAACTCCCGCATGCGGGCGTTGGTCAGCACAGGCAGCTTCGATGTGTTGACGCCGCAGATCTCGACCTTGTTGACGAGCATTCCACGTCCCCTTCGCCAGACATTCTGGCCGAAGGCGGAAAGGGCTATGCGCCCGGCGACCCTATTCCATGCTGCGGATCTCCTTGCGCAGTCGGCGCAGGATGCGCTTCTCGAGGCGCGAGATGTAGCTCTGCGAGATGCCGAGCAGGTCCGCCACCTCTTTCTGCGTGCGCTCGCGCCCGTCGAGCAGGCCGAAGCGGAGTTCCATGATGCGCCGCTCGCGGCCCGCGAGGAGGTCCATCGCCCTGTGCAGGAGTACCCGGTCCACCTCTTCCTCGAGCGGCCGGCAGACGAGGTCGCCCTCGGTGCCGAGCACGTCGCTCAGCAGCAATTCGTTGCCGTCCCAATCGACGTTGAGGGGCTCGTCGAACGAGACTTCCGCCCGCACCTTCTGGTTGCGGCGCAGGAACATCAGGATCTCGTTCTCGATGCACTTCGACGCGTAGGTGGCCAGCTTGATGCGCTTCGATGGGTCGAACGTGTTGACAGCCTTGATCAGGCCGATCGTGCCGATCGAGATCAGGTCCTCGATATGAATGCCGGTGTTCTCGAACTTGCGGGCGATGTACACGACCAGGCGCAGATTGCGCTCGATCAGCACGCTGCGCACGCGCGCGTCGCCGGTCGGCAGCACCGCGAGCAAGGAGCTTTCCTCGGCGGCGGAGAGCGGCGGCGGCAGGGTCTCGCTGGAACCCACATAGTAGACGTACCCGGCCTCGCTTGACTCGTCCATGCGGCGGCGCAGGCTTTGCAAAGCGGTGAAGAGATGCACGGCGGCTGCACTCACGAGCCCGTTCCCTCCCTCATCCGGCACATTTGTGGTCCAACGAGGGCCGCGAACGCCCCTTCCGAGGAGAGGCGGCGCGGCGTGAGGCAGAGTACGATCGGCTGCTCCCGGCCGCCGAGGATGCGCCCCTGGGCCCGCAGGCCGAAGAGCCACTCGGCGTCTCCCACGGTGCGCAGCTGCAGGAGCCTCAGGCTGCGTTCGATGCGGTCGTCGTCCTGGGCCGCCGCCGCGACGTCCGCGCTCGCGGTCAGGGCGGGCCTGGCGAGGGCCTCGTAGAGCCGCCGCGGCAAAAAGCGCCTGAGGGCGGCGCGCTCCGCGATCACGACAGGCAGTCCGCTCAGCGGATCCCTGGCCTCGCAGCCGGTGTCGACCAGGGCCCAGAGCAGGCTGCGCCGGCCCTGCCAGCGCACCTCGAGCGGACGGATCTGCCGTTTCGGCGCGGTGGACTGCTGCCAGCGATGAGCTCCCTCGACGGCCAGCCAGAACAGGACGGCACCTGCCGCGAACGGTGGCCAGGGATTGCCCGCGAAGGCACCCGCGGCGAGTCCCTGTCCGAGCAGCGTCAGGCCCGCGAGTGCCGCCGCGAGCAGCAGCAGGAGGCCGAGGTCGCCGAGCGCGGTTCGCCAGCCGCGCCAGCGGCGCACGAGCACCGCCATGAGCACGCCGGCCGACAGCTCCTGGACAAGTCCACCCAGTTCCCGCAGACCCGGCAGTACGGCGAGCGTGGCCCACGAGGCGCCGAGGCAGGCCGCCAGGAGGATGCGCCAGGTGGGCCGTTCGCCGCGCAGGCGGACGAGCGCGGCCAGCACGAGGCCGTCCGCGACCAGGTTGAAGGCCATGAGCTGGTCGAGGCTGACCATGCGCTCTCCTCCCTTGCCATGGCTACGAGCCTCTGGCCTGTCCTATGCTACAAGGCCGCGCTGGCACTTGTTGGCGGACGCTGGCAGGGTCCGTCCGACCCGTGGCACGACGAAAAGCCCGGATCCCCCATGCGGGGGATCCGGGCTGACGCGATGCGACTTCTCTCTACTTGCGCCTGAGGAACTCCGGGATGTCGAGGTCGTTCGGCGTGAACGACCTGAGCTCGACCTCGCCGGATCTCGCCGCGGGTGCGGCCTCCCTGCGGGCCCGTTGCGCCTGGCGCGGCTCCTGGCCCGGGAAGCCCGTCGCGATCACCGTGACGCGCACCCTGTCGCCCATCGCCTCGTCGATCACGGCGCCGAAGATGATGTTCGCCTCCGGGTCGACGGCCTGCATGATGACCGCGGCCGCGTCGTTCACCTCGAACAGGGTCAGCTCCGGGCCTCCCGTGATGTTCAGGAGGACGCCGCGCGCCCCTTCGATCGACGTTTCGAGCAAAGGGCTCGAGATGGCGGCCATGGCCGCCTCCTGCGCCCGCGTCTCGCCGCCGGAGACCCCGATCCCCATCAGCGCGGAGCCGGTCTCCGCCATCACCGTGCGGACGTCGGCGAAGTCCAGGTTGATCAGGCCCGGCACCATGATCAGGTCGGAGATGCCCTGCACGCCCTGGCGCAGGACGTCGTCGGCCATGCGGAACGCCTCGAGTACGCTCGTCTTCTTGTCGACGACCTGCAGGAGGCGGTCGTTCGGAATCGTGATCAGCGTGTCGACTTTCGCCCTGAGTTCGTCACTGCCGGACTGCGCGTAGGCTTGGCGCTTCGCGCCCTCGAACGTGAAGGGCTTCGTGACCACCCCCACCGTCAGGGCGCCGGCCTCCCTGGCCACCTCCGCGACGATGGGCGCGGCGCCCGTTCCCGTGCCGCCGCCCATGCCCGCCGTGATGAAGATCATGTCGGCCCCGCGCAAGGCGCCGAGCAATTGCTCGCGGCTCTCCTCCGCGGCCTTCTGCCCGATGGCGGGGTCTGCCCCCGCGCCGAGTCCCTTGGTCAGCTTCTCTCCGATCTGGATACGCTGGCGGGCCTTGGAGCCTGCCAGTGCTTGCGCATCGGTATTGACGGCAATGAAGTCCACACCGCGCAAGCCGGCATCGATCATGCGGTTCACGGCATTGTTGCCGCCGCCACCGACGCCCACCACTTTGATTACGGCAAACTGGTCGAGGCTTGCGTCCAGTTCGAGCATCGACGAACCTCCCTGCGGCCCCCACCACGGGACATGCGCTCCCTACCCGTTTCGCTAGGCTTGCGTCTTTCCCTGCCGCTCTGCACGGCGCTTGCGCCACTCGTACAAAAGTTCTCGCCGGATGACGCCAAGGTTCAGGAAGATGCGATAGCCGAAGGCGAACAGGGCGGCATAGTAGAGCTCCACGCCGAGCCGGTCGCCGACGTAGGTCAGGCCCGCCGCCATGATGCCGTTGACGATGAAGCCGGACGAAAAGACGGTGAAGTCGAACTTGCCCTCGATGCCGGCGCGCAGCCCGCCGAGGGTGGCGTCGATGGCCGCGAGCAGCACGATCGACAGATAGCGGGCCCAGATCAGCGGGATGCTGAGCGGCGCGAGGGCACCCAAGAGAATGCCCAGGATCAGCGCGATCGCGAAATACCACACGTCCTAGTCGCCTCCAAGCCTCGGCCTGCGGTAGGCGGGCACCGTCACCGACAAAAGCGTTGTCAGACGGTTGCGGATGCCGTAGAGCGAGAGGAGCCGCAGCTCACCCGTCGGGCCCGTGAGGCTGGCCACGAGGCGCCTCGGGTTGCCCACCGCGAGGATCGTCACCGGGATGCTTGTCCGCACCGGGCCGACGGAAATGACCGCACCGGCGCAGCGCACGTCGGTCGTCGCCAGGAGGCGCAGGCCGTTCAGGGAGATCGCCTTGGCCCCGGCCGAGTTCAGGTCGTTGATCACGACGAGGAGGTCCTGGTCGTGGATCAGGTACTCGTCGGGATTGACGCCGATCTGGGCGGGCGCGACGCTATCGTCCAGCCAGAGCCTGATGCCCTGCCCCGTGACCGCGCTGCGGCCGGCCGCCGCCTTGGCCGAGCGCAGGGCGGCCTGCTCCGCCTCGAGCGTCGCACGGGCGACGCGCGGCACCGGCGTCCGCTTGAGGGCGGCGATCTGCATGGCCAGGCTCTGGCCCTCGTCCTGCTGCTGCTGCAGCAGCTGGGTCATGGCGACGAAGCGGCGGTAGGTCAGGCTGGCGCCCACGGAGGACTGCAGGCGCAGGTCCATGCCGGCGAAGACCCCGATCAGGAGGCCGATCAGGGCCACAAGCGGCCAGTACCCCCTCACCGCCGGAGCACCACCAGTGGCCGGGCCGCGACCCGGAGATCGATCGAGGATGCCACCGCCCCCCGGCCGCTCAGCGCCTGCAGGATGGTCTGCAGTTCCCTGAGGGTCCCTGCGACATTCGTCCCCTGCGGCCAAAGCACCTCCGTGCCCGAAGGCAGGTAGACGATGAGCGGCGACGAGGCCACCACCTGCGACACCCGAAAGTCCTGCCGCGCGAAAGCGGCGACGAGGGCGAGCGCCAGGTGGAGCTGCGTCCCCCTGAGATCGCGGTACCTGCCGACGTCCGCCGCAGGCACACCGCCCAGCACCGTCATCCCCGCGGGGTGCCCGAGCTGGGTCAGCACGCGCCCCTGGGCGTCGACGCCCCAGAGCGTCCCGCCCGGACCCGCGACCGCCGCGATCGGGTGTCGCCGGGTCACCACGATGCGCACGGACTGCGGCCACTGCCGCTCGACCACCGCCGTGCGCAGGTAGGGCGCCCGCGCGAGCAGGTGCCTTT
>JAJZQO010000092.1 GCA_021847575.1 Bacillota bacterium
CCGGTTGCTCTGCTGGAGCAGTATCGAACTGCTTGAGGTCTCTCAGGAGCCGGATGCGAAAAACGCACGTCCGGTTCTGTGAGAGGGCTGACGCCGGGTTGATCACCCGGCGCCACCCTACTCGATGCTTTTCGGGCGCCGGACCGCCTTCTATGCTGGCCAAAACTTGCGGGACCGCGCTGCCGGTGTTTCATCTGGAGAGACTAGCCTAGCGCACGTTGGCGGACACGCTGAAGATCACGGCCGCCTGCTGTGCTACCTAAGTCTAGTAGCCTTGGCTAAGAAATTTTAGAGACAGTTCTTCGATCGAGAAGTCCATCTCCACAGGCAAAAGGCGCCCACCAAAGGCGACTGCAGATCGTGTACGATCAAGACTGCACCCATAGGCTTTGGCAGCCGGACGGCGGCTGCTGTCCTGGAGGTCGTGTTCACGGCGACGATGTCCAACGCCCCGATGGTGCCCGATCGGGATGATGTGCGCAGCCACCGCGCGCGCCGGATCGCGCTCAGACTTCTGCGCCACCCGCTCTTCTGGGTTGGCGGCGGCATGCTCGGGTTCCTTCTGGCGTTCTCATTCCTTGGCCCGCTTCTTTTCGCATATCATGCCGGCGAAACGGCCATCGACGTCGCGCACCAGTTCCTCCCGCCAAGCGGTCTGCACCCCCTGGGAACGAACGTGCTCGGGCAGGACGAGCTCGCGCAAATGATGATCGGCGGGCAGGCGCCGATCGTGGCCGGCTTTGCCGCGACCGCGGCGGCCGCTCTGACAGGTCTCGCGATCGGGCTTCTGGCCGGCTATGCGGGCCGGACCGTCGACTCGCTGCTGATGCGCCTCGCGGACCTCTTCCTCAGCATCCCACAGGTGGTGCCGATCCTTCTGCTCGACGCGCTCCTCGGGGCCAGCGCGAAGGTCCTCGTAATCGTGGTTGCGTTCACCTCGTGGCCAGTCATGGCGCGCGTCGTGCGGGCCCGAACACTGACGCTGCGCGGCCTGCCGTTCATCGAGGCGGCCCACGCGACCGGCGCGGGGACGTCACGCCTGCTGCTGCTCCATCTGCTGCCGAACATGCTTGATGACATCATCGTGGCCACTACGGGCCTCTTCGCGAACATCGTGCTTGTCATGGCGATCACGACCTTCGTCGGGCTTGGCCTGCCGCCACCCTGGAACTGGGCGACCATGTTCGCGGCCAACATGGACGGCGTGTTCGGTGGTCAGTGGTGGACTGTCTTCCCGCCAGGCATCGCCTTTTCTTTCCTGCTCCTTTCCGTGTCGTTCCTGGGTGAGGCCTTGCGGCATGCGTTCAATCCGCAGCACGGGACGGCTCGCCGGTGATCGCGCAATATGTCGCCCGCCGGCTGGGCGAGGCCGTCCTCACGCTGGTCGCGGTCGCGCTCGCCGCATTCCTGCTGCTCCACCTGATGCCGTTCAACATGGCTGCAATGCTGGCAGGTGGACAGGCGTCGCCGGCGCAGGTGGCCCAGATGGCGGCGGCCATCGGCCAGAATCTGCCCTTCCTCGACCAGTTCGTACGCTGGCTTGTGCAGCTCACCGCAGGCGGATGGTCCATCGCCGTCGCCACGGCGCTGCCGACGTTGGAACTGCTTGCCCTCGGTGGTGGCCTGGCGCTCTTCTTTGCCCTGGGCCTGGCGTCCGTGCAGGTGCGCTACCCGGGTTCTCTGCTCGACCGCCTGCTGGCGTCGGCGGCGTATGTCCTCTTCACGCTGCCCTCCTTCTGGGTCGGGTTCATCCTCATCTACTTCTTCGGGATCGACTTGCTTTGGCTGCCGGCCCAGGGCCCTTCCCTAAACCCCCCGTCGCAACAGCAGTGGTGGCTGTACATGATTCTGCCGGTGGTCACTCTGGCCTTCACGACCATCGCCAGCTGGTCCACCAGCGTGCGTTCGGCGGTCGAGGAGGCCTTGCGGTCCGACTACGTCCGCACGGCCCGGGCGAAGGGCGCGTCGAGGTCAAGGGTGTTCCGGCGGCACGTGCTGCGCAACGCAATGCTGCCGCTCATCACGACAGCCAGTCTGACTTTGCCGAGCCTGCTCAACAACGTGATCGCGATCGAGTGGCTCTTCAGCATGCGCGGCCTCGGCTCGGGGCTGATCTACGCGCTGACCGCCTTCGACTACGGTACGGCAGTCGATCTCGTGTTCGTGATCGGCGCCGTCACCGTGCTCGGCAGCCTCGTGGCGGACCTGCTCTACCTGGTGGCCGACCCGCGCATCCAGTACCGCTGAGCCAACCGTAGCCGCATTAGGCGGTCCGGACCTGCGGCAGATGCCGCTGTTTGGGCCATGCCCATTGACAGGCGGCGCCACAGCACTCTATGATGCGGTCCAACAACTGCATACGCTCACATCCAGAGTGGCGGAGGGACTGGCCCAATGAAGCCCGGCAACCGGCGGCGCAGCCGCTTGGTGCCAATTCCTGCAGGGGACACCCCTGGGAGATGGGAGCTACGTAAGCCTCGCATGCGTAGACCCTTTCTCCGGAAAGGGTATTTTCCTGTTCTCCGGTTGCGGGCGTGGCGGAAAGGTAGGCACACCATGCCTTGCGATCAAGGTCGCTGGCTACTGGTCCCGGGGCGGACCAGTTGAACGAGCGGGACCGGTTCCGCGAGCAGATTTCTTCGGGCGTCCTGCTCGGCGACGGCGCATACGGCACCGCCCTAACGCCGCACGTGCATGGTGGCCTTGTCGACGCGCTCTGCCTCAGCGACCCGCGCCAGGTGGAGGAACTGCACCTGGGATACATCCGCGCGGGCGCCGATCTCGTGCAGACCAACACCTATGCGGCCAACCGGGTACAGCTGGAGCCTTTTGGCCTCGGCGACCAGGCGTACGCCCTGAATCTGCAGGGGGCCAAGGTGGCGCGGCGCGCGCGGGAGACCGCCGGTCGAGGGGTGCTCGTGGCCGGCTCGGTCGGACCGCTGGGCGTGACGAGGGGCGGCGTGGTGCGCCTCTCGCGGCAGGAGATGCACGACGCCTACGAGGAGCAGGTGGCCGCGCTGCTCGCGGGCGGAGTGGATCTCTTCCTGATCGAGACGCAGTCCGATCCGGTCGAGGCGGCGGCCGCATTGGCCGTCGTACGCGGGAATTCGGACCTGCCTGCGATCCTGAACTTTTCGTTCGCGGAAGGCGACCGCACCCTTTCAGGCTATTCCGTCGCGCAGGTCGTGCGCCGCATCAAGGATGAGGCGGTGGCGCCGCCGGACCTTTTCGGCGTCAACTGCTCTCTCGGCCCCTCCCACACCCTGCGCATTTTGCGGCGCCTGCGCCGCGCGGGCATGGACGGACCGTTCGCCGTGGCACCGAACGCCGGCCCGCCGATGCGCGTGGGTGGCCACATCGACTATCTCGGCACGCCCGAGAAGTTCGCCGGCCTGCTTCCCGAAATGGTGTCCCTTGGCGCGAGGCTCGTAGGAGGATGCTGCGGCACGGACGCCGCCTACGTGCAGTCCCTGCACCGGGCGCGAGGCGAACTGCTTGGCCGCGTGGCGCCTCCGGCGGCAGGGGACGCAGAGAGGCGGGCGGTGACGCTCCGGCCACGCCCCGTGCAGGTGCAGGCCCCGGCCGCTCCGGCCACGGCGCTTGCTCTCCGGCTAGGACGTGAGTTCCTCTACGGTGTCGAACTCGATCCGCCAAAGGGCAGCACCGTCGACAAGTTCCTCGCCGACGCAGAGGTGGCGCGCGCCGCGGGCGCCGACTTCGTCAACGTGGGCGATAGCCCGATGGCCCGCGTACGCATGGGGGCGCTGGCAGCTGCGCACCTCGTCCAGCGGGAGACGGGCCTTGAGACCATCCTGCACATGACGACGCGCGACAGAAATCTCGCGGCTCTGCAAGCGGATCTCCTGTCGGCTGGCGCACTCGGACTGCACCATGTGCTCGCTCTGACCGGGGATCGCCCGCAGGAGGGCGGTCATGGCGTTTTCGAAGCGGACTCGGTAGGACTCCTGCGGGTGATCGGCGGCCTCAACCGCGGCCATGACCGCGGCGGCGACGCGATCGGCCAGCCGACGCGGATTCTTGCGGGCTGCGCCTGCGATCCCGGTGCGGAGGATCTGGACCGCGAGCTTGCGCGCCTTGAACAGAAGCTCGACGCCGGAGCCGAATACATCATGACCCAGCCCCTATATGCGCGGGAGCCGCTCCTGCGCCTCCTGGACAGGTTGCACGGGCCTCCCCGCGTACCGATCCTGCTCGGCGTCATGCCGCTGTACAGCTACCGCCATGCCCTCTACCTCCACAACGAGGTACCAGGGATCTCGATTCCGCCCACGGTGCGGGAGGCGATGCGCCAGGCTGGCGAACGCGGGGTCGAAGTGGGGCGGGTTCTGGCCGAGGAGCTCCTCGCAGAGCTCAGGCCCTTGGTGCAAGGCGTCTATGTGGTACCGTCGTTCGGCAAGATGGGTCCGGTCGCCGCGCTCCTTGAAGGGGCCAGGCGGCGGCAGGCGGCGGCAGGCACTGCGCGGGTCTCGAACTGATATGCGAAAGGTTGTGGCGGGCAGAGTGGCAACCGCACTGAACCTGGGCTTTCCCCGTATCGGCAAGAATCGCGAGTTGAAGCGTCAGACGGAGGCGTACTGGCAGGGCCAGTCCGGCCAGGAGGAGTTGCGGGAGGTCGGCAAGGCGCTGCGCGCCGAGCACTGGCGTCTGCAGGCGTCGGCCGGGATCGACTCCGTGCCGGTTGGGGACTTCTCGTTCTACGACCACGTGCTCGACACCGCCACCATGTTCGGGGCGGTGCCCAAACGCTACCTCGCCTATGGCGAGCCGGGCTCCTTCGGCAGCTACTTCGCCATGGCGCGTGGTGTCGCGGGCGAAGGCGGCATCGCGCCCCTTGAGATGACGAAGTGGTTCGACACGAACTACCACTACATCGTGCCGGAGCTCAGCCGCGACATGGCCTTTTCCCTGACCTGGCCCAAACTGGTCGAGGAACTTGCGGAGGCGAAGGAGCTCGGCATCGCCGCGAGGCCCGTGCTGCTCGGGCCGGTCAGCTTCCTGCGCCTAAGTCGGGCTGTGGACGACGCCTTTGATCCGACCGAGCTGCTTGGACGCCTGTTGCCAGCCTACCAGGAACTCCTGGCAACCTTGGCCGGAGCTGGGGCCAGTCTGATCCAGCTGGATGAACCGGTACTCGCGGGCGAATTGCCCAAACCCGTTCTGGACCTTTTCCCGAAGACTTACGCCGCCCTCGCGGAAGCCGCCGGCGGCGCCGGCCTGATGCTCGCGAGCTACTTCGGCAGCCTCGGTTCCCGCCTTCCGATCGTCCGCGACCTGCCTCTCACGGCTTTGCACCTCGATCTCGTGCGGGCTCCGGAGGACCTTCGCTCTCTCCTGGACCTCGGTGTCCCCGAGCAGCTGTCGCTTTCCCTCGGCGTGGTCGATGGGCGCAACGTCTGGCGCAGCGACCTTGGGCAGGCCCTGAAGCCGCTCGCAGCGGCCGCGGACGCGATCGGCACGGACCGCGTCCTGGTGGCGCCGTCTTGCTCGCTCCTGCATGTACCGATCAGCCTCGATGCGGAGCGCCAGCTTGATGGGGAACTGCGCAGCTGGCTTGCCTTCGCCACGGAGAAGCTTGGCGAGCTGCGCCTGTTGCGGGCTGCTCTGGCGGGCGAGGGAACCCCGGAAGACCTTTTCGCGGCGAGCAGCGACGTGGCGAGGTCCCGTGGCGCGTCGCCCCGCCGCACGCGCCCTGAGGTGCAATCAAGGCTGAAGGCACTCGAATCCAAGGACTTCGAGCGCCAGGCCGCGCACGCCGAGAGACGGCAGGTGCAGGCGGACAGGCTCAAGCTGCCGCCCTTGCCCACCACCACGATCGGTTCGTTTCCCCAGACCGCAGAGCTCAGGCGGCTTCGCGCGGCGCGCCGTCGCCAGGAACTGAGCGAGGAGCAGTACGAGGAGGGCATCCGCGGCGAGATCGCCAAGGTGATCCGGCTGCAGGAGGAGATCGGGCTCGACGTGCTGGTGCATGGCGAGGCTGAGCGCAATGACATGGTCGAGTACTTCGGCGAGCAGCTCGAGGGATTTACGGTGACGGAGCAGGGCTGGGTGCAGAGCTACGGCACCCGCTGCGTCAAGCCGCCGATCATCTACGGCGACGTGGTGCGTCCCAGGCCGATGACCGTGCAATGGCTGACGTACGCCCAGTCCCTGACGCGGCGACCTGTCAAGGGCATGCTGACCGGTCCGGTGACCATCCTGCAGTGGTCCTTCGTGCGGGATGACCAGCCAAGGCGCGACACCTGCCTGCAGATCGCCTTGGCGATCCGCGACGAAGTGGCCGACCTCGAGGCAGCGGGTATCCGCGCCATCCAGATTGACGAGCCGGCTTTCCGCGAGGGGATGCCTCTCGGGGAGTCCGAGCGGGCGGCCTACCTCAAGTGGGCGGTGGAGTGCTTCCGCCTCGCCACCTCGGGTGTCGCGAACGCCACGCAGATCCACAGCCACATGTGCTATTCCGAGTTCAACGACATCGTCGACGCCATCGCGCGTCTCGACGCCGACGTCATCTCGATCGAGGCATCCCGCTCGGACATGGCTCTTCTGCGCGCGTTCCAGGACTTCCACTACCCCAACGAGATCGGACCGGGCGTATACGACATCCACTCTCCACGCGTCCCGTCGGCGGAGGAGATGGAGGCCCAGCTGCGGCAGGCTCTGCAGTCGATCGACAGGGACCAGCTCTGGGTCAACCCGGACTGCGGGCTCAAGACAAGAAGGTTCGAGGAAGTCGTGCCGTCTTTGCAGAACATGGTGGCCGCAGCGCGGAGCCTAAGGGCAGAGATCGGCTGAGCTGGGCGACGCCGCTGGCAGGAGGCGAAGAGGTGGGGCTCGTCGAGATCGGCAGCCATGGACAGGCGACATTGCTCACGTTCCATGGCGGAGATGCGGGAAATCGTCTCTCCTCGGCCTTGGCCCGCGACATCCTGTTCGCCCTGCGGCAAGTGACGGGCAATACCTCGACCCGGGCGGTGGTGCTGCAGGGGGGCGAGAACTTCTCTGTCGGCGCGGATCTCAAAGAGCGTGCCGCATTGTCCCAGGAGGAATGGTTCGGGCATCACGCCGTCTTCGAGGATCTGGCGCAGGCCTTGCAGGATCTGCCGCAACCGACGATCGCCGCCGTTCGCGGCTGGGCGCTCGGCGGCGGCGCAGAGATCGCCCTCGCGTGCGATATCGTGGTCGCCTCCCGGGACGCGCGCTTCGGGCAGACGGAAGCGCTGCGCGGTCTCGTGCCCGGCATGGGGGGACCGCAGCTGCTGCAGCGGAGACTGCCTGCGGGCCTCGCGGCCTATCTGCTCTACACGGGTAAGCCGCTAGATGCTGCTGAAGCCCTGCGTCACGGTCTCGTCACCTTCGTCGACGATGCCCCGCTCGAGCGGGCTCTCGCGATTGCTGACGACATCGCCCAGGCATCACCTGCCGCCGTCCGGGCGCTCAGGCGTCTGCTGCGGCGCCCCTCAGCGCCGTTCCGCGAGGCCTATCGCGACGAGCTCGAGGCCTGGCGGAGCGCTGTGGCCTCGGGCGATGCCGTCGAAGGGGCACGGGCCTTCCGGGACAAGCGTTCGCCCGTCTTTCCCGATCCCGTTGGTTAATGAACGCGCACAAGGACCGGCGGCGCCCTAAGCCCGCCGGTCCTTCGGTTGGTGCGCCCGGCGCGACCGGAGATTGTTGGAGCCGGTCCTCGAACCTGCGGGGCGCACTTGCGTTGCGCAACGCCGACGATATCACCTAGCCGCATGGGTACCTGACGCCTCTCCACGACTCCTCAACCGCATGTGGCCCTCGGCGAAGTGAGGCGGCCGGCCGACCCCTCACGTGCCCGTAGCCGCCTGTCAGGGATCCCACGGCTTGCATGTCTGCATCACCTTAGGGCTCGCAACCAAGCAGGTTAGGGCAGGTTGACAAATTGGGGGGCGGGATTGTACCGTAGGGTCGGGGTGGTAGGCCACGGCCTCACGGTGGGATCCGCCGTTCTGGATCGGAGACCGGCTGTTC
>JAJZQO010000019.1 GCA_021847575.1 Bacillota bacterium
TATGCTCTTCTTGATCCGTCAGGCAGGGGATCTGCCCTCCTAAGACCGTCCGCTACCTCGTCTGTCTGACTGTCCACGTATCATTCAATCTGAGTCTGTCTGTCTCAGATAACCCGAACGCCAACAGTCAAGGGGACGGCAGGGGAGCAGCTGGCATTGACGAAACCTGACTACGACGTCAGGAGCGGCAAGGAGGGATCCGCGTGAAGGTCCGTGGGCTGAGGCGCAGCACTGCGCGACTGGAAACCTATGCGCGCGTAGCGGGGGATGAAGGCTCAGATCTTCTGGTGCTCGTGCACGGCAACGCGTCATCGTCCGTCTTTTTCGACGAGTTGATGGAGTCCCTCGCCGACAGGTACTTCGTGGTGGCGCCCGATCTGCGCGGCTATGGCGAAAGCCAGGCGCTGCCGATCGACGGCAGCCGGGGCATGCGGGACTTTTCGGACGACCTGCGTGCGCTGCTGGAGGCCCTCGGGTCGGGCCTGCGGCCGCACCTCCTCGGCTGGTCGATGGGCGCGGGCGTCGTCATGCAATACGCGATCGATCACCCGAGCGAAGTGCGCTCGCTCACCCTCGAAAGCCCCTTGCCGCCGTACGGCTTCGGCGGCACCAAGGATGTCGACGGCACGCTGTGCTGGCCCGATCGGGCCGGCAGTGGCGGCGGCGCTGCGAATCCGGAATACGTGCGGCGGCTCGCTGAGCGGGATCGCACGGAGGACAGCCCGTTCTCGCCGCGCAACGTGATGAATTCCTTCTACTTCAAACCTCCGTTCCGTGTGTCGCGGCCACGGGAGGAAGAGCTCGTCTCAGCCGTTCTGGCCATGCGGGTCGGCGAGGGATTCTATCCCGGTGGCGCCCGGCCTTCCGAGAACTGGCCCGGCGTCGCCCCCGCCGCGGACGGCATCAACAACGCCATGGCACCAGGCTACTGCGATCTCTCGGGAATTGCCGCCATCTCGCCGCACCCGCCGATCCTCTGGCTGCGCGGGCGCGATGACCAGATCGTCTCGGACGCGTCCCTGCTCGACTTTGGCACGCTCGGACAGCTTGGCGCGGTTCCGGGCTGGCCTGGCCCCGACGTCTTTCCGCCGCAGCCGATGGTGGGCCAGATGCGTCACGTGCTCGACCGCTACGCCCTGGCGGGCGGCCGCTACCGGGAGGTCGTCATCGATGGCAGCGGGCACTCGCCGCACCTGGAGCAGCCAGCGGCCTTCCTTGCGGCCCTGCTCGCTTTCCTCGCGCCGGACGAAGGCGCGTGAGCGAGATGCCAAGGCACCCGGCCCAAGCGGCCGGGTGCCTTGGCGAGGTCGAAATTTAGGGGGTCACCTGCTGCACGGCGACGGCGGAGATCACGCCGTGACCTGCGGGGATGCCGCGCACCGTGACCGCAGAACCGACCGAATAGTCGCTCGCCTGGGTTCCGCTCGGCAGCAGAACGCGGACAACCTCGCCGCCGACGCGCAGGTCGAGAGACTGCCTCGTTCGGCCGATAACGAAACCGGACCAGGTCGAAAGCTGCGACCAGGTTGGTCCGTCGCCCTGGACGCGCACACCCAGAACGAATTGCATCACGCTGCTCTGGCCGGTCGTGCGCGGTGGCTGCAGATCGCGGCCGAAGGCCGGATAGGCGAGGCACGCGACCAGGACGGCCGCGGCGGCGGCGGGCGCCGCGAAGGGCCGGGAGGTGCGTGGTGGCAGTGCATGAACGCCAGCGGGCAGCGGCATGGCGAAATGGGATTTGAGGTCCAGCGCGAGGCGTTGCTCGCCTTCAAGCCGGCCAAGGCAGTATGTGCATGCGGACAGATGGCGGTCGATCAGCCGGGCTTCCTCGCGCCCCACTTCGCCGTCGACATAGCGTCCGATGTCCCTGCTTGAGATGTGTACTACCACTGCCGGTGCCTGCCCTTCGGTTGGTCCATGGCTTTGCGGAGTCTTTCTTTTGCCCGGTAGAGCCAGGTTGCCACCGTTCCCTCGGTGGTGTGCAGCAAGGCCGCGATCTCGTGGTACGAGAGGTCCTGCTCGTAGCGAAGAGCCAGGATCCTGCGATCGTGCAGGCTCAGCGTTCCGAGCGCCTGAGCGATCTCCAGCTGGCGCTCCGCGCGCAGCAGCTGCTCGTCGGGTTGATCACCGGGGTCCGGACGATCGTGCAGCGCGTCGTCGAACGGCAACTGCGGCAGCTTGTGCCGACGCCACCCGTCGCGCAGGTGGTTCACGGCAATCTGTCGGAGCCAGCCGAAGAACCGTTCGCCGTCCCGCAGGTTGCGGACCGCCTCGAACGCCTTGACCCAGGTAATCTGGGCTAGTTCCTCGGCGGCGTCAGGGTCGGCGGTGAGAGCGGCACAGAGCCGGCGCACCTTGACCTCATACCGTGCGACGAGTACGGCGAACGCGCGTGCGTCCTGCTCCTGGGCGCGGCGCACGAGCTCGCGGTCGTCCAAGCCGGCGAGGTCCTCTCTGACCGACAGCCGCCTGTCCCTCCAGTGAGCCCGCTGCACATACTTAGACGAGAATTGCCTCAAGTTGTTTCACGGGCAATGCAATTTTGCGGTGATGACCGCAGGTGGGCGACATTCCATTCCTCCTTGCGCGGGACAATCCCTGCCCAATCCAGTCCGCGTCCCGGTGGCGGAATTTGCCGCCCTGGGAGCATCCGCAGCCGCAGCAAACCGCGGGGCGGCGCCTTGCGCACCGGGTCCTCGGACCCAGGCCGCCAAGCCGCTGCCTCGGGCATTGTTCTGCGCGTTATTCCTCTTCGTTCTCGTCTTCGGCAAATGCCTCTTCGCCGCGCTGCACGAGGCGCCGAACCATCTGGCCGCCCACTTTGCCCAACTGGCGTGCGGTCAGGTCGCCGTTGTCGCCATTCTCCTCGAGCGGCACGTCGACGTCGTCCGCCACGTCCATCTTCAGGTCGTCAAGCGCTTCCTCCGGCGTCTTCTTCTGGTCGCGCTCCGGCATCATGCGCCACCTCCTCGCGGGAAGTTTCCCCGCGGGCAGGCGATGCGATGAGACGGACATCTGGCACGTCCGCCAAGGTGTCAGGCCATCGCTCGCCAGGGCGGCGTCGACAGCGTATAATGCCGTTGTCGGCCCCATGGTCTAGAGGCCCAGGACACCACTCTTTCAAGGTGGGAACACGGGTTCGAATCCCGTTGGGGCCACCAGACTTCCGGCGCGAAGCGGCATACCACGCTGCCCGCGCCCTTTTTCATATCTTGACAGGCAAATGGCGTCAGGGGATAGTTAAGCGTCTAAACTTAATCGAGAAGGGTGGTTTCACTGTGGCCGAGCCGGACGTGGACGAGCTGATCACGCTGCTGTTCCAGACCCTTGCGTCGTTGCGCCGCCAGCGGCGCAGGGATGCCGGAACAGGGCTCGGGCCAAGTCACCACATGCTGCTCTGGCGACTCAAGTCGCCTGAGCACCCGGATGCGGACTGGCCCCATGGGCCCTCGCGCGTATCGGACCTCGCCAGGGCGCTTCAGTTGACACCCGCCGCCATCACGCAGCTCGTGGCGGAACTTGAGGGCCGCGGCTACGTCCGGCGCGAACGGAACCAGAGGGATGGGCGGGTCGTCTTCGTCAGTCTGACCGAGGCAGGTGAGGAGATTCTCATGGCTGATCGCGTCCGCCGTCGCGCCGAGATCCGCCGGCTCGTCTCAGCCCTCGATCCGGAGGACCGTGGGGCGCTCGTGCGTATCCTGCATCGGCTGCTCGAGGTCGGGCCCGAAGATGCCGAAGGCGGACGGTCGTCTTAGGAAATCTTGGCCGCAAGCTTATCTCCGCAAAAGGAAAGGCGCCCAAAATCAAGGACGCCGTGCAATTGGCAGACAGAGGGGGAACCCGAATGCGACGCGTCGTAACCACCGTCGCGGTGGTCGTAGTGGTGCTGGTCGTGGCCTTTTTCGGTGTTCGCGCGTTGCGTGCAGGGCAAAGGTCGAAGACGCCCAACGTTGCGGTGGCGACCGCCTACAACGGACCTTTGACTGTCAACGTGACGGGCAGTGGCACCGTGCAGGCCGCCACGTCCGTCAACGTGAACGCCCAGGAGCCGGGAACCGTGACCTCGGTTCCGGTCGAGGTGGGAAGCCGGGTGCAGGCGGGCCAGATCTTGGCCACCGTGGCGGACACCCAGGGGACGCTCTCGTCCAACCTGCTGTCGGCTGAGGCGCAGCTGGCCGCCGACGAAGCCAGCCTGACCCAGCTCGTGGCGCCCACGCCTCCGTCCGCGGATCAGGTCCAGGCCGACACTCAGCGCATCGCGGTCGACCGGCAGAACATCGCGAACGAGCAGCAGAAGATCGTCGCGGACCGGCAGAACATCCCGAACCAGAAGCAGAAGATCGCCAACGACAAGCTCAGGATCGCGAACGACCAACAGGCCATAGCGAACCAGCAGCAGACCATCGCGAACCAGCAGCAGAAGATCGCCAGCGACGAGCAGAACCTCCAGTATCTCGCAGTCAGCTCACCGGTCTCGGGCCTGATCTCCAGCGTCGGCGTGGGCGTCGGCCAGAACGTGGGCCAGGGAACGACCGTCTTCCAGGTCGTGCAGCCCACAGAGATTGACGTGCAGACCAGCGTTCCGGAGATCGACCTGCCCAACATCTACGTCGGCCAGGGCGTACAGGTCTGGACGCAGGATCAGGGAACCATGCAGGCCGTGGTGCAGACCATCGGCGTGACGTCGAGCGGATCCAACCGGCAGGGAGCCCTGTTCCCGGTCACGCTCAGCGTCGAAAATCCGCCGACGGGGCTCAGGGCAGGCATGAACGCCACTGCGGACTTCACGCAGGCCTATCTGACGGAAACGGGCACCATCGCCTTCGCCGGCACGCAAGCCGTGACGGCGCAGGTGTCAGGCACCGTGCTGACCGTCGCGCTGCAGGCTGGCCAGACGGTGCAAGCGGGTGAGACGGTTCTGACCCTTTCGAACCCTTCTCTGGACACGCAGCTCTCGTCCGACCAGGCGCAGCTCTCGTCCGACCAGGCACAGCTGTCGACCGAACAGACGCAGCTTGCGAGCGACCAGCTGCAGGTGAGTTCGGACGAGACCACACTGATTTCGGACGAGGCGGTGCCGAACTCGGACAAGGCGCAGCTCGGCTCGGATCAGGCTCAGCTCAGTTCTGACCAGGCGGCGCTGCAGCAACTGCTGCACCCGACCCCTCCCGCCGCGGAACAGGTAGCCTCGCAGAGGGCCAAGATCGCCGTGGACCAGCAGAGTGTCCAGCGTGCGAGGAACGCGCTGGCCGATCTCAACATCGCGAGCCCGATCGCCGGCATCGTCACGGCCGTCAATGTGCAACCCGGCGACACGGTCGCCCAGGGCAGCGGTGTCACCAGCGCCAACAGCGCATCGACCACGATGTCCGCTTCGACGGCTCCGTTCGCTGTCGAGGCGCCGAACTCGCTCCAGATCCTCGTGCCGATCAGCGAGGTGTCGATTGCGCAGGTGAGGGTCGGCCAGCGGGTCGTCGTCACATCCGACGCGCTGCCTGGCCGGACGTTCTTCGGCACGGTTGCCCTGATCTCGCCCGCCGGCACCAACTCGTCCGGTGTTGCGAACTTCAACGTCATCGTGACCGTAGCCAGGCCCGGCAGTCTGCTCGCCGGCATGTCCGCCAGCGTCACGATCGACGTCGCGTTCGTCCCAAGCGCACTGCTCGTGCCGGTGGAGGCGGTCAGCGGTACAGGCCGGGCGGCGACGGTGAAAGTCGTCAAGAACGGCCGGATCAGGGTGCAGAGGGTCGCGACGGGCCTGTCGAACGACGTTGCCGTTCAGATCCTGGCCGGACTTGCGGCGGGCGACAAGGTGGTCACCGCCACGGTGTCAACTTCGACCTCCACGCCAGGCTTCGGCGGCGGCCCTTTCCGCAGTCGCTCCGGTAGCCAGGGCGGGGGCTTCGGCGGTAACCAGGGCTCCAGCACTGGCAGCGGAGGCCAGTGAGATGGCGGACGTCATCCGCGTGGAGTCTCTCAAGCGGATCTATCGCATGGGGGACGTCGAAGTGGCAGCCCTCCAGGGCCTGGACTTCGCGATACCAGAGGGACAGATGGTAGCGATCATGGGTCCTTCGGGATCGGGAAAGTCGACGCTGCTCAATCTCCTTGGCTGCCTGGACCGACCCAGCGCGGGTCGTTACTTCCTGGGCGGCGAGGAGGTGGGGCGCAAATCCGACGACGCGCTCGCGGATGTGCGCAACAGGCGGATCGGCTTCGTCTTCCAGAACTACAATCTGCTGCCCCAGCTGACCGCGCTCGAGAATGTCGAACTGCCGCTCGTCTATCGCGGCCTCGGCCGCACCCAGCGCCGCAAGCGGGCGGAGGATGCCCTTGCGGCGGTCGGCCTCGCCGAGCGCCGCCACCATCGTCCACTCGAGCTCTCAGGCGGGCAGCAGCAGCGTGTGAGTGTGGCCCGCGCGCTGGCGGGCGAGCCCGATGTGATCCTGGCGGACGAGCCGACGGGCAACCTCGACTCGACATCGGGCGAAGAGGTGCTGCGCTTGTTTCTCGCGTTGCACAAGAGCGGACGCACCATCGTGATCGTCACCCACGACGAGGATGTGGCGCTGCATACCGAGCGGATCGTCCGCCTCCGCGACGGCCGCGTCGTTGCCGACGACCCTGTGCCGGCCTCGAGCAGGCATACCCTTGGGGAGGTGCAGGAGCTGTGATGATCCTCGAGAGCATGCGCATGGCCTGGCGCAGCCTGATGATGGGCAAGCTGCGCGCGTTCCTGACCATGCTGGGCATCATCATCGGCGTCGGCGCCGTGATCGCCCTGATCTCGATCGGCCAGGCAGCGACGGGCTCGGTCACGTCGCAGATCCAGGCCCTCGGCTCCAACCTGATCACGGTGACTCCCATGCGCTCCGCCGGCGCGGTCCTCTACTACCCGCAAGACGTGGCGTGGCTGAAGCAGGTGGTTCCGCAGATCAGCGCCGACGCGCCGCTGATGACCGGCCAGGTCACGTCGGACTACGGATCCCAAAGCTACGCGACGACCCTCATGGGCACATCGCCCGCGTCCTTGCAGATCCAGGGCCGCAAGCTCGCCGCGGGGCGGTACATCATCGCCTCCGACGTGACGTACCGGCGGGCAGTCGCCGTGATCGGACCGACCGTGGAGCAGCAGCTCTTCGGCGTGACGTCCGGACTGGGCAAGACCATCTACGTGAACGGTACCCCGCTTGCCGTGATCGGCGTCCTGCAAAGCGCGGGCGGCAGTTTCGGGGCGAACGCGGACGACGTGATCCTCACCCCTGTCACCACGGCCGAAGAGATCCTCGGTACCAATCAGGTCAGCTCGATCATCGCTGAGGCACGATCCTCGGACATTGCTCCACTTGCGGTGGCACAGATCGAGGCGGTCATGGATGCGCGTTTCGCCAGCCAGAACGCCGCAGTGGTCGTCTCGCAGGATCAGATCCTCTCGGCCCTCTCCACCATCACCAACACCCTGACCCTGATGCTGGGCGGCATCGCCGGCATTTCGCTGCTCGTCGGCGGCATCGGCATCATGAACATCATGCTGGTGACGGTGGCCGAACGTACGCGGGAGATCGGCCTGCGCAAGGCTATCGGCGCGCGTCGGGGCGCTATCCTGACGCAGTTCCTGGTCGAATCCGGCATTCTCAGTCTGGTCGGCGGGGCGATCGGTGCTCTGCTCGGCGGCCTCGGTGCCACGATCATGGCCAGGGCACTCGGCTGGAGCGGAGGCGTGGCGACCAACTCCATTGTCCTTGCCCTCGGCTTCTCGCTCGTCGTAGGCATCGTCTTCGGCATGTGGCCCGCCATGCGCGCCAGTCGCCTGGATCCGATCGAGGCCTTGCGCCAGGGCTAGCCTCCAGGTCGCCTGCAAGGATGCTATACTGCGTGGCGCAGGCAGGCCTTGGAGGTGCGCGGATGGGTCTTCGGACGTTGGTCGAGACAATGCTGCAGGAGGACGGCTGGCAGTATGCGCCCGTCGAAGGGCAGCCCACGCTGGCGATGGGCTTCCGCGGGCAGAATGGCAGCTGGATGTGCTACGCACACATCGACGAGGAGCGCAACGCGCTCATCATCTATTCGGTCGTGGCGCAGCAGGTTCCGGAACACGCCAGACAGCGCATGGCGGACTTCCTCACACGCGCGAACTTCGGTCTCGTCACCGGCAATTTCGAGATGGACCTGACTGATGGTGAAACCCGGTTCAAGACGAGCGTCGAACTCGGCCAGACCGTGGCGGACATCCCACTCGTGCGCCGGCTCCTGCATGTGAACGTGGCCAGCCTGGACAGGTACCTGCCTGGAATCGAAGCGGTTGCGGACGGACGCCTCGACCCACGAGAGGCGATCGCCCTCTGCGAGGTCTGAGCATCCGACACGGTCCCCCTGATCCCTATATAAGGTAGCGAGTCATCGTCGCCGCGGCACGCCCCGCAGATGCGGGCGGCCGCGGCGCCCAGCTTCGGCACAGCTACGGATCGTGTCGCACGGTGCTCGCCCACGTTCGTCACGAGCCGAGGCGGCGTGGCGCCTATACTTGCCGAGACAAACGACCTCAGCAGCGCATGGCGTTGCAGCCTGGGGGCGGTTTCTTGGCTGGTCGGCCGGGACGCGGTGATGCGCCTCTGGACCGCAGGCAGTGGCTGCACCTCGCCCTCGTGGGCGTACTCGGAATCGTCCTGGGACAAGCGTCGGTGGGCAACCCCGCCTGGCCGCTCGGCCTTGCCGCGGCCGGAGGTCTTGCGGAACTGCCTTTCGGGGCGCTTGGCGTCATCCTGGCCGCCTTGGGCACGCTGCTGCGGGGCGCGGATGGCGCCGTCCTGTCGGCCTTGCTGAGTTGCGTCCTGCTGCCGGTTGCGATCTCCGAGGGCCTGTGGCCCAAGCTTCGCCGCGGGATCGGGGGCCCGCTCGCGGCGGGTGGCCTGGCGCTGCCGCTCGCGCTAGCTCTGCCAGGGGATCTTTCCCGCATCCTTGTCGTGCCCGTCTCCGTCATCGGAGGCTGGACGATCTTCTTCGCGTGGCGTGCTCTGCAGGGGGAGCGACCGCACCAGCGGCGTCTGGCCGCGGGCCTCCTGGCGATGGCGGCGGTCTGGTCGCTGCAGTCGGCGCCGTTCCCGTTGCTTGATCCGGGCCTCCTGCTCGCCATCGGCCTGGTCTATCTCGCCCTGCGCTGCCGGCTTCAGGCGTCCGTGCTCGCCTTGGCCTTCGGCGCTTTGCTCACGCTGGGCGGCTTCGTAACTGCGGCGGCGGGGCTCTGGCTTGCGGTCGGCGGGGCCGCCGGCACCGCCTTGCGCCGGTTTGGGCCGTTTTGGAGCTGGTTCGGCCTGGCGGTCGCCCTCGCGCTCATGGTGCCGCTACTGCCGGCCAACGCAGGCGAGGCGGTTGTCGGGTTCGCCCTGCTCCTCCTGGTGCTCGGGCAGGCGATTCCGGAATCCCTGTTCAGTGCCGTGAAACGCGTTTTTGAGCCGCCGCCGCCACCGCCGCCGGCCGGACCCGAGGAACGGGTGCGGGGGGCGCTCGACCAGCTCGACAGCCTGATACGCGCGCTGGCGCCGGAGGCGGCGGCGACGGAGGCCGAGGAAGCCGACGTCGCACGCTTTCTCGGCAGCGTGCGGGAGCATGTCTGCAGCGGCTGCGCGCACGAACGCACCTGCTGGGACCAGGGCTTCTACCGCACCTACACCGGAGTGCGCCAGCTGATGCTGCACCAGGACGGCAATCCGGCAAGCGGCAAGGATCTGCCGGCGGAGCTGCGCCAGCGCTGCCCGAGACCTGACCAGGTGGCGACGGCCGTCTCGGTGGCCGGCGATCGCCTGCGCGCCGAGGCGAACGTGAGAAGGCTCCTTCAGGCGGAGCGCACCCTGACACACGACGTCCTCCTGGGCGTGCGCCAGATGCTCGGCTGGGCCTTCGCGCAATCGGTGGACCCGGTCCCGCCGAGACTCCACTACACCTGCGGCATCGCGCAGTTGGCCAAGGGCAAGAGCAGACTGAGCGGCGACAGCTATCTCGTGCGCGAACTCGACGAAGGGAGGCTCCTCATCGCCATCTCGGACGGCATGGGGACCGGCTATGCCGCGGCGGAACAGAGCGCCGGGGCACTCGACGCCCTCGAGGGTCTGGTCGCGGCGGGCATGGACCCGGTCCTCGCGGTGCGCAGCACGAACGCCGTGCGGCGCGCCATGGGAGGCGACAGCTACGCCACATTGGACGTCGCGCTTGTGGATCTTGCCGCGGGTGAACTGGCGTCCCTCAAGATCGGTGCCCCTGAGACATACCTTTGGCGCGGTGACGACGTGCAGGTGCTGCGCGGCGAAGCCTTGCCCCTGGGCGTTCTGCCCGAGGCCGAGGCGACAGTGCAGCACCTCGCTCTGCACGCTGGCGACAGGCTCGTCCTGGTCTCGGACGGGGTCCTCGAGACAATGCCAGGCCAGCGGGGCGCGTGGCTGGAGGCCGTGCTCAAGGCCCTGGGCGGCCGGGACCCGCAGTTCCTGGCGGAAGCCATCCTGGACGCCGCGCTGGGACAAAGGAACACGCCGCGGGACGATGCCACGGTTCTGGTGGCCGGGTTCTACCCCAGCCCAGGGGCAGACATCCAGCCGTGGCTCAGGCGCCCAGCCGTGGCCGGGATAGCCTTGGCCGCGCAGGGAAAGAATGCTGGTGGAAGGAGGCGTGTCCCATGGGCGAGGCGGTCGATAGACCGGTGATCTGGGGTGACGCGCACCGCTACCAGATCGGAGTCGCGCTGGGGGAGCGCACCTTCTGGGCCCTGGATGAGGCAGGCCGTGCCTGGGTGGTGGAGATCGGCCGCTCGGAGATCGTGCAGGCGCGCGCAGCGCTGGTGCGACGGCTACCGGCAGGGTTGTTGCCTCGCATGCGCGAGTGGGGGGAGATGCCCGGAGGACGGCTGTCCTATCTCGTCAGCGAATTTGTTGCGGGGTACACGCTGACGACCTTTCTCGAGGAGGGGCGACGCCTGGCGCCTGGCGAGCTGCGCGGTCTGGGCTTCGACGTCGGGCTGGCGCTGGACGTGCTCGCGAGGCATGCCGTGGAGCTTACGGCGATCGCGTCGGACGAGATCATTTGGAGCGCGCACGAGCGGCGTTGGCGCCTCCTTGCGCCTGGTCGCTGGCAGAACTGCGAGGGCGGCCCGCTCGATCTGGCCTGGCTGGCGACGGCCATGCTGGCCGCAGGCGGCAGTGTGCCCGGAGAGGAGCCGACGTGGGCGAGGGAGGATCGCCGGCTCTGGCGGCTGCTGCAGGAGGCGCAGGACGGGCGGTTCACGCCGCGGGGCTGGCTGCGGCGGGTCCGGCGGCTGCGCGATGTGGTGCGCGCGCTTGGCGCCGCAGCGCAGCCTTAGCGGCAGGATGGCGCAGCGGGATGTCGAAGCCGGGCGCCATGCAGGATTTGCAGGCGCTCGTGCGGATCGGGCTGGAAGAGACTGACCTCGTCGGCAGCCGCATTGTCGTCGCCGTGTCCGGCGGGCCGGATTCGGTGGCGCTGTTTCACATCCTTACGCGGGTGGCTGCGGAGGCGCGGATAGGGTTGCACCTGTGCCACATCGACCACGGCTGGCGGCCGGAGGCGGCCGAGGCGGAGGCCGCCATCTGCCGCGGGCTTGCCGAGCGGTCGAACGTGGGCTGGAGCGTCGTGCACCTGCCGCCGCCGCCGGTGCGAAGCGAGGAGAGCGCGCGGGACGTCAGGCGGTCCGTCCTGCTGAGAGTCATGCGGGCAGTCGGTGCGCAGGCGATCGCCCTCGGCCATCAGGCAGACGACCAGGCGGAGACCGTCATCATGCAGCTTGTCCGAGGCACCGGCGCCGCCGCGGGCATGCGGCGTTGGCGTCCTCCCTTCTGGCGGCCCCTGCTGCAGGTCGAGCGTTCGTCGCTGCAGGACTACTGCCGGGAGCACGGACTCGCGTTTGCCATCGATGCGACGAACCTGTCGGGCAAATACGGGCGCAATCGGGTCCGCATCGACCTGATGCCCCTTCTGCGCCGCGAGAATCCGCGCGCAGCGGAGGCCTTGGGTCGCTTCGCCGCGCTGCGGGGTGAGGAGGAGGATTGGCTCGAGCAGGAGGCCGCGACCATTGTCGCCGCCCTGCCGAGATGGCCAAGCGGTATCGATCTCAGGCCCCTGGCCAGGCAGCCGCTCCCTATGCAGCGTCGGGCCCTCAGGCGCGTTCTCGCCGAGCGTGGGGTGGCGCTTGGGGCCGCGCGGCTAGGCGAGGTGCACCAGGCGCTCGTGTCCGGCGGCCGCATTTCGCCGAGGGCGGACCTGCGCCTGGAGCACGGGCTCCTCTCTTGGCCTGAGGTGCCTTTGCCCTGGTCAGGCATCGTGCCGGGCGGACGTCTCCTTTGGGGAGATTTGCGCTTCGGGGTCGGCATGGCCCCCTCCGACGCGCTGTCGGCCGAGGTTGGCGAGGGTACCCTCTCGGTGCGGCCACGCCGACCCGGCGACCGGCTGAGGCTAGCGGGCGGCACACGCAAACTCCAGGACATCCTGGTCGATGCCCGCGTGCCCAGAGCCGTGCGCGACCGCCTGCCCGTCGTCTGCCGGGACGGGCGACCCGTGTGGCTGCCAGGGCATCCGTGCGGACTGGACGCGGGGTTCGGACGCACGGTCTGGGTCGGGTCAGCGGAAGTTGTTGCACAACTTTGGCGTGTGCTAGAATGAAGCGATTCGCGTGGCCCAGCCGCATGAGCCCGCGAAAGGAGGCCCGGCGTCGGTGAACAACAACATCTTCCGCCGCATCACGTTTCCACTCGTGATGCTCGTTCTGCTTCTCATGGTGCTCGAGTACGTGCACACCGCGCAGCCGGCCAACATCACCCAGCTGACCTACACCCAGATGGTCAGCGTGGTGCAAAAGCACGAGGTCAGGAGCGCGACGATCAGCGGCAACGTGCTGACAGGCAAGCTGACGACCGGCAAGCAGTTCGAGACGGTCATCTCCTCGTACTCGACCAGCAACCTGCAGGACCTGCTGTACAAAAACGGGGTCAACTTCAAGTACGCGAATGCGCAGGCCCCCTGGTACGACAGTCCGATCTTCAACACGCTTCTCTGGGTTGCACTGCTTGCAGCGGTCATGTTCTTCCTCATGCAGCAGACGCAAGGCGGCGGCAACCGCGTCATGCAGTTCGGCAAGAGCCGCGCGCGCCTGCATACCGACGACCGCAAGCGCGTCACCTTCGATGACGTCGCCGGCGTCGAGGAGGTCAAGGAGGAACTTGCCGAGGTCGTCGACTTCCTGAAACACCCCAAACGCTATGTCGAGCTGGGGGCGCGAATCCCGAAGGGCGTCCTGCTCTTCGGCGAACCCGGAACCGGCAAGACGCTCCTGGCGCGCGCCGTCGCCGGCGAGGCGGGGGTTCCGTTCTTCAGCATTTCCGGTTCCGACTTCGTCGAGATGTTCGTGGGCGTCGGTGCCTCCCGCGTGCGCGACCTCTTCGAGCAGGCGAAGAAAAACTCGCCCTGCATCGTGTTCATCGACGAAATCGACGCCGTCGGCCGCATGCGTGGTGCCGGCTACGGCGGCGGCCACGACGAGCGCGAGCAGACCCTCAACCAGCTGCTCGTCGAGATGGACGGCTTTGGCATCAATGAGGGCATCATCGTGATCGCCGCGACCAACCGGCCGGATGTCCTCGACCCGGCGCTCCTGCGTCCTGGCCGCTTCGACCGTCAGGTCGTGATCCATCGTCCGGATCTGCAGGGTCGCAAGGAGATCCTTGCAGTGCATGCGGCGAACAAGCCGCTCGAGACGGGGACGGATCTCGAGCAGGTGGCGAAGCGCACACCGGGCTTCACCGGAGCGGACCTTGCCAACACACTCAACGAGGCGGCGCTTCTTGCGGCGCGCCGCCGCAAGAAGCGCATCGGCATGTCGGAACTCGATGAGGCGATCGAGCGCACGATCGCCGGGCCTCAGAAGAAGAGCCGCGTGATGAACGAGAAGGAGAAGCGTCAGGTCGCCTTCCATGAGGTCGGCCACGCGCTTGTGGGACACCTTCTGCCGCACGCCGACCCGATCGTCAAGGTGACGATCATCCCGCGCGGCATGGGCCTCGGCTACACCCTGCAGATGCCCAACGAGGACCGCTACCTCATCTCGAAGGACGAGATCCTCGACCGCATCACGGGGGCCCTGGGCGGACGCGCCGCGGAAGAGATCATCTTCGGCGAGATCACCTCCGGTGCCGCCGACGACCTCGACAAGGTCACCAAGCTGGCGCGACGCATGATCACGGAGTTCGGCATGTCGGAAGCGCTCGGGCCCATGACCTACGGCACCAAGCAGGATCAGGTGTTCCTTGGCCGCGACCTGATGCGCGACCGCAACTACTCCGAGGAGATCGCGGCGATGATCGACCGCGAAACGCGCCGCGTGGTGCAGGAGTGCTACCGGCGCGCCAAGCAGATCCTCCAGGACAACCGCCAGACGCTGCACCGCATCGCGGAGAAGCTGCTGGAGGTTGAAACGATCGAGGGTTCCGAGCTTGAGGCGATGATCGAAGGCAAGGAACTGGCCATCTAAGATCGGAGTTGTACGGCGGGCGCCCCCAGTGGGTCGCCCGCCGTTTTTGTACCTGGGCACAATATGGCTTGAAAAGTTGCCCCGATGTGACGCAAAATGATGCTGCAAGGGGGCTAAAAAGTGGAGATCCAGGGCCTGCCGCTCTGCCCTGGCTGCGGCACCGCGCTGCACGTGGCGGAACTGCGCTGCCCGCGCTGCGCCACGCGCGTGCAGGGGGATTTCCGGCCGGCGCTGTTCGGCCTGACGCCAGCTCAGCAGTTGTTCGCGGAGCGTTTTCTCGTCGCGCGCGGCAATCTCAAGGAGCTTGAGCGGGAGTTGTCGGTATCCTACCAGGCCCTGCGCGGCCAACTGGACGAGATTGTCGCCGCCCTGTCGCCGCCGGGCCCGCGCGGCGGGCGCGACGGAGTGCTGCAGCGGCTCCGTCGGGGCGAATTGCGGGCGGATGAGGCGTTGCGGCTGCTCGAGGCCGAGGAGCCGCCAGCAGAAACGGAAGATCGCTGAGGAGGGCATTGCGATGGGAGACTTCGAGCGACGCGTGTTGCGTCTGGTGTCGGAGGGCAAGATCACCGCGGAGGAGGGCGAGGAGCTGCTTCGCTCGCACGAGCATGGCGCTCTGCATGACCTTCGCACGGTCGTGGAGGAGAGTCTGTCCGGCGTGGGCCGCGTCGTGCGCGAGCACACGGAGCCCGACACCCAGGAGTTGTTGCGGGCGGAGCTCACCCCGTCCGATGATCCGCTCGAGCTTCGCGTCGCGGGCGACTTTGCCCTGACACTGCAACCCGGCGAGGAAGGCATCTGCCGGGCGGTGTGGAGCGCGGGCCGGCCATTTTTCGGCGAAGTGCCACCGCCACCACAGGTGCGCCTCGAGGGCCGGACGCTGCGCGTCGAGGGGCGTGCGCGCTATGGCTTCGGCATCGGCCTGCCGTTCGGCGGCTATGTCCTCGACGTGTACCTGCCGCCTGACACCCTTGTCGGCGGCACGATCGCGCAGCGACTCGGGCGCGTCCGCATCGACGATCTGCCGCTCGGCGCGTTGCGGCTGGACACGCAGAACGGGCGTGTGCAGGTGGACGTGCCGGCGCTCGAGGATCTGCAGGTGCTCTCGCGCAACGGTTCGATCGAGGTCGCGGCACGCGAGGGCGGCAAGGTGCGCGTGGACGCCTACAACGGGCGCGTCGCGCTGCGCGGCGGGCTGCGCGATGTCGAGGCGACGACCCGCAACGGGCGCATCGAGGCGGACCTAAGCCCCGTCACTGGCGGCCGCTGCCGGCTCGAGACGCTGAACGGCGCGGTCGAGCTCGAGCTTGCGCCGGACATCGCCTGCGAACTCAGGGCGGAGACGGTGCACGGCCCCATCTCGGTCGACATGCCGGGTCTCTCGATCGAGGAAGATGTCCGCGACTTCAGCCGGCGCCGGCTGCACGGCCGCACTGTGGGCAGCGAGGGGGATCTCGTGGCGGATCTCGGCACGACGAACGGCGCGGTGCGGGTGGCTCAGCACTCGCGTTGACAGGAGATCGCGTGGACCGGTAAGAATAGGGGCGTCATCGTTGTCGCAGGCGGAAGGAGGGAGGCCGGGCTCTGCCCGGCCGAACTATTGTCGTTCATCGAGAAACCCCTTGACCCTGGTGCGACCCTGTTCCTCTGGTCCACACCCAAGTTCAAGACGACGACCGTCCGGGTGCTGCTGCGCATGCCGCTCGATCGCGACACTGCGAGCGCGGGGGCCCTGTTGCCCATGATCTTGCAGCGGGGCACGAATGCGCTGCCGCAGACGATCCTGCTGGCCCGCAAGCTCGACATGCTCTACGGCGCCGAACTGCGTGCGGACGTCCTGAAGTATGGCGAGGAGCAGGTCTCGATCTTTCACCTGGAAGTGGCCAACGCCGCCTACCTCTCCGGCGAGGACCCCCTGCCGGAGGCATTGGCGCTGCTCGCCGACGTTTTGACGCAGCCGCCCCTCGAGGGCGGTGGCCTGCACGCGGACTGGGTGGCGCAGGAGCGTGAGAACCTGCGGCGGCGCATTCAGGGCATCTACAGCGACAAGGCGCATTACGCGCAGCTCCGCCTCGTCGAGGAGATGTGTGCCGGAGAGCCGTACGCCGTGCCGCGTCTCGGCAGGATGGAGGATCTCGACCGGCATACGGGAGCGGACCTTTGGGCGCACTGGCGCGAGGTCCTGGCCTGTGCGCCCCTAGCGGTCTACATGGTCGGAGACCTTGAGCCCGGTGCGGCCGAGGAACACGCCAGGCGCCTCATTTCGCGCATCGGTCGCCGCAAGGTGGATACGCCAGCCAAGGTGACGCCGCACGCCCCTCCGGCCACCCAGCGCGAGGTGCACGAGCGCCAGCCCATCGCCCAGGGCAAGCTGGCCATGGGCTTCACCACAGGCATCAAGGCATCGGATCCCGGGTACCCGGCGCTGGCCATGATGAACGGCATCTACGGGGCGTTCAGCCACTCGCGCCTGTTCCAGGAGGTGCGCGAGCGGCATTCGCTCGCCTACTACGCCCAGTCGCAACTGGATGGCGTCAAGGGCCTGCTCTTCGTGCACCTGGGCATTGCCTCCGAAACCAGGGGGGCTGCGCAGGACCTCGTGCTCAAGCAGCTCGAGGAACTGCGGCGAGGGGCCTTCCGGCCGCAGGAGGTGCAGGACACGCTCAAGGGCATCGCCGCACAGATCGAACAGTCCGCGGATGCGCCAAGCGAGGCCATCATGACCGACTTCGAACTGCGCGCGTCCGGCCGGGCGACGGAACCGCACCGGCGCATCGCGGCGCTGCGGGCCGTTGACCACGACGCGATCGTGGCTGCGGCAGTCGGATTGACGCTCGACACGGTCTATTTTCTGGAGGGGGATGGCGATGGCGACGCGCATTGAGTCCCCGGCGCTGCGCGAAGAGGTCTGGCGCGACGTGCTGCCGTCGGGTCTGCGTTGCTATGTCCTGCTCAAGCCCGGATTCGCGGCGCGGTACGCGAGCTTCGCCACACGCTACGGCTCCTGCGATCAGTCCTTTGTCACGGGCGACGGCAGGCTCAGGGAGACTCCGGCCGGAATCGCCCACTTTCTCGAGCACAAGCTGTTCGAGGAGGAGGGCGGCAACGTGGCGGAGCGTTTCTCCGCACTCGGCGCGATGTCCAACGCCTACACCAACTACGGGGCCACGAGCTACCTGTTCTCGACGACCGAGAACTTCCCGGCCGCCCTGGACCTGCTGCTCCAGTTCGTGCAACAGCCATACTTCACCGAGGAGAACGTGCGCAAGGAACAGGGGATCATCGCCGAGGAACTGCGCATGTACCTCGACGATCCGCGGTCGGTTGTGTTCCAGAACCTTCTTGCGGCCCTCTACCAGCGCCATCCGGTGCGCGTGGAGATCGGCGGCACGCTCGAGTCGATCCGCCAGATCGGTCCCGCTGAACTCTTCCTGTGCCACAAGGCCTTCTACCAGCCCGCCAACATGGTGCTGATGGTCGCAGGCGACGTCGATCCAGCCGCGGTGTTCGCCGCCGCGCGCCGTGCCGTGCCTGCCGCCGCGGCGGGCGCCGAGGTACGGCGGGTCTTCCCGGACGAACCGCGGCAGGTCGGCGAGGAAATGCGCCGCCGGCGCATGGCCGTCGGCGTGCCGCTGATCGCGATCGGCTTCAAGGACGATCCCGCCACCGCAGAACAGTCGCTCAGACGCGAAGTGGTGATGGAGGTCCTGCTCGACGTGCTCTTTGGGCCGGCTTCTGAGATCCACCGCAGATTGTACGAGGAGGGTCTGATCGGCCAGCAGTTCGCCGCAAGCTACTTCTCGGGCGAGGGCTACGCTTCGACCGTGCTCGGCGGGCCGACGCCGGATCCCGACCGCCTGCTCGCCCGGGTTGAGGCGCTGCTCGCGGAAACGCTCCGGCACGGACTCGATCCGACAGACGTGGAGAGGAGCCGCAGGCGTTCCCTTGGCGAGTTCGTCGCCCTTTTCAACGCGCCGGAGGCGGTGGCGCACGCCTTCAGCGAGTACGCCCTGCGCGACCTGGATCTTATGGCTGCCTACGATGTGCTCCTGGCCGTCACGGCGGACGAGGTCGCGCAGCGGCTGCAGGAGACGTTCGGGTCGCCCCGCCGCTCCGTCTCGATCGTCGAGGGGGAAGGCTGATCGCCTGTGGCCTCAAGCCTTGTTCGCCAGGCCGTAGCGCTTTCGTCCGCCTGCCCATACTAGGACCATCCTGGCCCGGGAGGCAGGCCGTTGCACAGACTCGCCCGAGGTCTCGCCGCATTTCTTGCCCTCGCGCTCGTCGCAGCCTTGCTCCGGCGTGCGGCGCGGGGGCCTACTCGCGTCCGGCCACTCGAGTCTCCCAGGGCCGCGGCGGCGTTGGCGCAGGGCAGCGTGGCCATGGCCGTGCAGCGATCGGCGCCGGCGGTGGTTGGCGTCACGGCAGTCACGGCGGCAGCCGTGCCGGGAGGCGGTCTGCTCCTGACGGCGGAGGGTAGCGGCTTTGTCGTTGATCCGCGGGGCGGGATCCTGACAAGCGCCAGCTTGGTTCGCGGCGCGCAGCGCATCGTCGTGCGCCTGCATCGGGGCCTCGCCCTCGCCGCGGTCGGCGTGCGGCTCGACCGGCGGCGGGATGTGGCCCTGCTGCAGGTCCGGCCGGGCGGTCGACTGCCGACGCTCCCCCTCGGGTCCCCAGCCGCGCCGGCGGCCGGGACGTATGTGGTCTCGCTCGGCGACGCCGGGGCTACGCTTGGGGTGGTGTCGTCCGGCGCGCGCGGGGTCGCCGTGGCGGGCGGGCGACCGCTCGCCCTGCTGCAGACCGATGCGCCGCTCCTGCGGGGCAATGTCGGCGGTCCACTGCTCGACGTCGCGGGGCGGGTGGTCGGCATGGCGACATTCAGCATCTCGGGCGGGCAGGGCATCGGGTTCGCCGTACCCGCAGGGGAGATTCGGGCGGCGCTCAAGGAACTGACGTGACGTCGTCGCCCATCTGGCGCCGCAGCGGTCGATCTGACGGACAGCTCGAGCCTTTACCGACCCATCCGAAATGGTCCGTTCGGTCCCGCGCCATGTAGTCGCGCGAAGAGATATACTGTTCGCGTGTGTCGCAACGCGGACGGGTTTGCCCGGATGGAGCCCGTCGATGGAGGGACCAACAGGGTGCTGAGTGACATTGAGATCGCCGAAAAGGCGAAGATGCTGCCGATCACCGAAGTCGCCAGGAAGCTTGATCTCGGTCCTGACGACATCGAGCTGTACGGCAAGTACAAGGCCAAGATCCCCCTGGAAGTGTACGAGCGCCTCAAGGATCGGCCGGATGGACGCCTCATCCTCTGCACTTCGATCAACCCGACGCCCGCCGGCGAGGGCAAGACGACAACAACCGTAGGCCTCGGACAGGCTCTGGCAAAGATCGGCAAGAACGCCATCATCGCCTTGCGCGAGCCCTCGCTCGGTCCCTGCTTCGGCATCAAAGGCGGCGCCGCCGGTGGCGGCTACGCGCAGGTGGTGCCGATGGAAGACATCAACCTGCACTTCACCGGCGACTTCCACGCCATCACTTCCGCGCACAACCTCCTCTCAGCGATGCTCGACAACCACCTCCAGCAGGGCAACCAGCTCGGCATCGACCCGCGCGCGATCACCTGGCCGCGCGTTCTCGACATGAACGACCGGGCACTGCGCAACATCATCATCGGTCTCGGCGGCAAGGCGAATGGCGTGCCGCGCGAGTCCGGCTTCATGATCACGGTCGCGTCCGAGATCATGGCGATCCTCTGCCTCGCGACAAGCATCAAGGACCTCAAGGAACGCCTGGGCCGCATCGTGGTCGGCAGCCGCTACGACGGCAGCTTCGTCACGGCGAAGGACCTCAAGGCGGACGGCGCGATGGCGGCGCTGCTCAAGGATGCCATCAAGCCGAACCTCGTCCAGACGCTCGAGAACACCCCGGCGCTGATCCACGGCGGACCGTTCGCCAACATCGCGCACGGCAACAACTCGATCCAGGCCACGCGGCTCGCGCTCAAGCTTGCCGACTACGTTGTGACAGAGGGCGGCTTCGGCTCGGACCTCGGCGCCGAGAAGTTCATGGACATCGTCGCGCCGAAGGCGGGTCTGCGGCCGTCCGCCGTGGTGCTCGTCGCGACCATCCGTGCGCTCAAGCTGCACGGCGGCGCGGACCTCAAGTCCTTGACGCAGGAGGACCTCGGCGCCCTGGAGCGCGGTCTGCCCAACCTCGAGCAGCATGTGGCGATCGTGCGCACCTTCGGGCTCAACCCGGTGGTGGCCATCAACCGCTTCCCGAGCGACACCAAGGCGGAGATCGCCCTGCTCGAGAGTCGTGCGCACCAGCTGGGGGTCGAGATGGTGCTCTCGGACGTGTTCGCGCAGGGCGGCGCGGGCGGCGAGGCCCTGGCCGAGGCAGTGGTGCGGGCGGCCAACCAACCCGGCGACTACAAGCCGCTCTACGAGAGTTCGCTGCCACTCAAGGAGAAGATCGCGCGCGTGGCGATCGACATCTACGGAGCGGACGGCGTCGACTTCCTGCCGTCCGCGCAGAAGATCCTCGATCGCTACACCGAACTCGGCTACGGAGACCTGCCCGTCTGCATGGCGAAGTCCCAGTACTCGCTCTCCGACAACCCGAAGATGCTGGGCCGACCCACAGGGTTCCGCGTCACCGTGCGCGATGTCAGGCTCTCGGCTGGGGCGGGGTTCGTCGTGGCGCTGCTCGGCGACATCATGACGATGCCCGGCCTGCCCAAGACGCCAGCCGCCGAGAAGATCGACCTGACAGACGACGGGCTGATCAAGGGGCTCTTCTAACATGTCTGACGCCTGGGTTCTCGGCGTGCCGCAGCCGCCCGCTCGGGCGGATGTCCTCGAGGAGGTCGGGCTTGGCTCGGCGCGGCAGGTCCACCTCTTCCTCGAGGGATACGACGGCCCGGACCTGCCGCAGCTGACCAGGGGGACCGGGGGGGCGCTCTTGAGCGCCCCCCCGTCCGCAATGGCGGCCCTGCTGGCGGAGCTGGGGGAACCTTGGCGCAGCATCGGCGAGCGGGCGATGCGGCCCGCACCGCGCGGGCTCAGACTGCCGAGGGGTGTTCTGCCGCTCGGCACGCGTACGTACGTGATGGGCATCGTCAACGTTACCCCGGACTCCTTTTCCGACGGGGGCCACTACGACGCGGTGGAGCAGGCTTGCCGGCATGCCCTCGAACTGCAGGCGGCCGGCGCGGACATCATCGACATCGGCGGTGAGTCCACGCGCTGGTACCAGCAGGCGCACCGGCAGGAGGGGGGCACCGGTGCGAGGGTGCCGCTCGACGAGGAACTTCGGCGCGTCAGGCCCGTGCTTGAGGAGTTGAGGGGCCTGCTCGAGGTGCCGGTCTCGATCGACACCTACAAGTGGCCGGTCGCCGAGGCGGCCTTGCGGCTGGGCGCGGAGATCGTCAACGACGTGACCGCCGGGCTTGCGGATCCCGGCATGCTGGCGGGCACCGCGCGGCACGGCGCCGCCATCGTGCTGATGCACGCCCAGGACGAGCCGCACTACGCCAAAGTGGGGGAGGAGGTCCGGCGGCAACTGCGCGAGCGGGCCCAGGCTGCGCTGGCGCAAGGCATTCCGGCCGACGCCGTCGTACTTGATCCAGGGATCGGTTTCGGCAAGGACCCTGAGCACAGCTTTGCCGTGCTGCGCATGCTGCCCAGCCTGCGGGCACTCGGTTACGCGGTGCTCTCGGCCCCCTCCCGCAAGAGTTTCCTGGGCGCCGCCACCGGGCGCCCGATCGGCGAGCGACTGGCGGCGACGATGGCGGCCGTGGCGCTTTCCGTCGCCTTTGGAGCGGATATTGTGCGGGTGCACGACGTCGTCGAGGCGGTGGACGCCGTGCGCGTCGCGGATCGGACGGTGCGAGGATGAAGAGGAAAGTCGCCCTGCGCGGGCTCGTGTTCTACGGCAGGCATGGCAACTACCGGCACGAGCGGGGACTCGGCCAACCTTTCCTGGTCGATGTCGAGATCAGCTACGACTTCCGCGACGTGGCCCAGAGCGATGCCGTGGAGCAGGCCGTGGACTATCGCTATGTCTACCGCACGGCACGCTCCATCTTCGAAGGGCCGAGCCTGAGGCTCCTCGAGACTCTGGTGGAGCGGACGGCGCAGGCCCTTCTGGAGCAGTTCCCGCAGGCCGAGCGCGTCCGGGTCCACGTGCGCAAGCCCCATGCGCCGGTCGGCGGCCCAGCCGACGGCGTGGAGGCGGAGGTGGAGATCGGCCGGGATGATTGAGGCCGCGATCGGGCTCGGCTCCAACCTGGGCGATCGCGAGGCCGTGCTGCGGCGCGGGCTCTGGTCGCTTGGGCTGACGCTTGCCGCTGCCTCCTCGCTCTATGAGAGCAGTCCGGTCGAGACGGCGTTGGCGCAGCCGGACTACCTGAACGCCGTCGCCATCCTGCTTGTGCCCGACTCGATGGCACCGAGGGAGCTCCTGCAGCGCATGCTCGGGGTCGAGGCATCGCTGGGACGTGTGCGGGGACCTGGCAAGCCGCCGCGCACGCTCGACCTCGATCTGCTCCTCTTCGGGGAGCGGGAACTGGACGAGCCCAATCTTCGCTTGCCGCATCCGGGTTTGGCGCGGCGCCGCTTCGTCCTCGAACCTCTGCTCGAGGTGCGGCCCGATGCGGTGCTGCCGGATGGGCGCGTTTTGGCGCGGCTCATGCGGGCGAGCCTCAGCCAGGACGTGCGGCGTGTGGCCGGGAGGTATTGGCCGTGGCGGATCGCGGGTTGATCCTGGCCCGGCTGCGGGGCGGCGGCCTCGTCTCCGGGTCCGAGCTGGGGCGTGCGCTCGGCGTGTCGCGCGCCATGGTGCGCAAGGAAATCGAGGCGCTGATCGCCTCGGGCTGCCGCATCGAGGCGGTGGTGGGGCAGGGTTACCGGCTTGTGGCCCTGCCCGACACACCGCTGCCCGAGGTGATGGCGGCCTTGTGGCACGGCCGTGCGGATTATCCCGTCCACTTTCTGCGCGAAGTGACGTCCACCATGCACGTGGCGGGGGACTTGGCGCGTGTGGGCGCGCCGGCCGGAGCCACCGTGGTGACGGATCACCAGACCGCGGGGCGCGGCCGCCGCGGTCGGGGCTGGCAGGACCCCCCGGGCGAGGCGCTCCTGGCCTCGATCGTCCTTCGCCCCGCCCTGCCCGCCGGTGCGTCAGGATGGCTGCCGCTTGCGGTCGCGGTGGGGGCGGCGAGGGCAATCGCCGAGGCTACCGGCGGCACGCTGGGCATCAAATGGCCGAACGACCTTCTGCACGAAGGGCGCAAGGTCGCCGGCATTCTCGTCGAGCTCGCCCTCGAGGAGCAGGAAGTGCGCCACGCGGTGGCGGGTCTCGGCGTCAATGTGCATCAGCGACGCTTTCCCGAAGAGATTGCTGCGCGGGCGGCATCACTGCGGCAGGCCTTCGCCTATCGGGGCACGCGAGCGGAACTGCTGGCTTGCATTGTTCCGGAGGTCTTGGCCGCCGTGCGCCAGCTTGAAAACGACCCCCGCGGCCTGCGACGGGCGTGGCGGGAATTGAGCGTAACCCTCGGACGCCAGGTGGCAGTCCTGGGTCTTGCCGAGGACGCGCAGGGCCTGGCCGTCGACGTCGACGACCTCGGGCGGCTCGTGATCGAGTCTCAAGACGGCCGGCGGAGGGCGTTCGCCGCCGGCGAGATCAGCCTGGGTCAGGCGGGGGGCGGTGGGGCGAACGGCTCCACCTCCGCGCCGTCGTCCAAGAGGACGTAGCGGCCGCCCGCGGTTCGGGCGTTGGAACAGTGCAGCATGCCGTCCCTGAGCTCGCGTTCGACTTTCCGGCAGACCTCGCCGTCCAAAACAAAGCGGGCACCCATGGCCAGAGCGGAGAACCGCACGCGTCGCGTCATGGGTCCACCTCCAACTGTGATCGGCTTGACAGGCCCTGCTTCTGGCCCGATTGTAAACCAGGAACGCCATAATGGTTTACGAAAGGGGATCCCGATGTCCGAGGAACTGCGCCGTGCCCGACGCGTGGCCTACGCCGCAGCGTTCGCCGCCTTGCTGGCCGTCGCCTCCTACGTCAGCTTCGCACTGCCGCTGACCGACGTGCCGTTCACCCTGCAGGTGTTCGTGGTCACCCTCGCGGGCCTCGTGCTGGGACCGGGTCTGGGCGCCCTGTCCATTCTCGTCTATCTTCTGCTCGGCGCCATCGGCGTGCCCGTGTTCGCGGGCGGCACCGCTGGGCTCGCCGTCATCCTGGGACCACTTGGCGGCTACCTGCTGAGCTGGCCGCTGGCCGCGGCCATCGCAGGACTCGGCAAGGGGCGCGGCGGCTTCTGGCGTCTCGTGCCGGCGCTCGCCGGCCTTGCCGTCATCTACCTTGGCGGCATCACGGGACTGCACAGCGAACAGGGCATGGGCTGGGCCGCCGCTTTCATCGCGGGTGCGGCGCCCTTTTTGCCCTTCGACGCGCTGAAGGTTCTGGTGGCCTGGGCAATTGCGCCTGGACTCGCGCGACTGGCGGAAGGCGGCGACCTCGTCGCCGAGAATGGCTGAAAGGCCGCTTCCCCGGCGGCAAGTCTTGCAAAATTGCGCCGGCTAGGGCAGTTTGGAGCGTGGACAGGCGTGGCTTCCCGGGCGGGTTGGCCGCGCTCTCTAGCCTTCGGAGCGCTTGCGACGGAGGAGCCCGCACCAACGCAGGATGGGGGTAGCGCGGTGAATTCGGAGTCGGAGAGACTGCGCTCGGAGTTGCCCGCTCGCGCTGCCCGGTACGGTGAGGCGCTTGCCGCCGCCGGTATCGGAGTCGCACTCGTGCAGCAGTCGGTGGACAAGTACTACCTTTCCGGGACGCTTCAGCAAGGTTTCCTCGCCATCTCCGCCGGCCTGCCTCCGGTGCTTTTCTGCCGCAAGGGCGTTGAGCGCGCCCGGCAGGAGACGCCTTGGCAGGTGGTGCCCCTTGACCGTCCCCGAGACCTGCCGGACCTCATGCGTGACGCCGGCTTTCCGCTTGACGGCCTGATCGGCTGCGAGGCGGATGTTCTGCCGGCACAGATGTGGCAGCAGATGGAGCGCCTCTTTCCCGAGCGGGGCGTTGTCGACGCGAGTCTGCCGCTGCGGCTGCAGCGCCAGGTGAAGTCTCCGTTCGAGCTTGACGAGATGCGTGCGGCGGGCAGGGTCTGGCGCGGGATGATGGAGGAGACGGCGCGTCAGATCCGGCAGGGACTCGACGACCACCTGCTCTCAATCGCGGTGGACGCGTATGGCCGCAACCTGGGGGCGCAGGGGATCATGCGCACGCGCGGCTTCAACTTCGAATACTTCGCGCCGCACACTCTGGCCGGTCCGCAAGGCGCGGCGCCGGCGCATTTCGACGGTCCCACCGGCGGTCAGGGTCCTCACGCGGCGATCGGGCAGGGCTCGGCCCATGTCGCGATCCAGCCGGGCATGCCGGTGCTGGCCGATTTCGGCGTCGGGGTGCGCGGCTACGTCGCCGACGGCACCCGCACCTTCTGCCTTGGCGAACTGCCGCCGCAGCTTGCCCGCGCGGCCGCCGTCGCGGTCGAGATTGTGACGCAGGCCGAGGAGACGCTACGCGAGGGCAACTCGATCAACACGCTCTACCGGCAGGCTGTCACGCATGCCGAAGCCGAGGGTCTGGCCGAGCACTTCATGGGCTTCGGCAGGGATCGCGTGCGCTTCCTCGGCCATGGCATCGGGCTGGAACTGGACGAACTGCCTGTCCTGACGCCGAACGCGGAGGGCGTGCTGCAGGCTGGCATGGTCGTCGCGATCGAGCCCAAGTTCGTCTTCCCGGGACTGGGCGCCGTCGGGGTGGAGGACTCTTTCATCATCCGCCAGGGACCGCCAGAGCTTCTGACGGACTATCCGCGTGGCCCGGTCCTGCTCGGCAGCGGCCGTTAGCATGCCAGGCCCACGCAGGGGTAGCCCACGCCGCGCCCCTGTCCGCCCGCGGGCGGGGGAGGAACTCTTCGCTCTCGGACCAGAGGTGCAGGGGGAGGTCCTGCGCACCACCTACCGCGACGAGGAAAGCGGTTTCAGCGTCGTCAAGGTGCGCGCGGCGGCTGGCGAGGTGACGCTTGTCGGAGCCCTGCCCGCCTTGGCGACAGGGGAGCGCGTCGTGGCCAGAGGCAAGCCGAAGCAGCACCCGAGCTACGGCCCGCAGCTCGAAGTGGAGCAGATCGAGCGGCTTCTGCCGGTGACACCCCAGGGCATCGTCGCCTACCTCGGCTCGGGGCTGATCCCTGGCATCGGGCCGAAGCTGGCGCAGCGCATCTACGACCGCTTCGGCGAAGCCAGCCTTGAGGTTGTGCGCCGCGAGCCGTGGCGCCTTGGCGAGGTGCCCGGCATCGGCAGGAACCGCATTGTCGAGGCGAACCGGACGGCCAAGGCCCAGGTGCGTCTCGAACGGCTTGTCGTCGCGTTGCGCCCGTATCAGGTGCCGCTGCACGTCGCCCGCAAGATCGAGGCGCGGTATGGCGACGCAGCGGAGCAGGTCGTCGCGCGGGAGCCGTATCGGCTCTGGCGCGACGTGGGCGGCGTCGGTTTTCTTACGGCGGACCGCGTGGCACGCGCGATGGGCATAGCCGAAGACGCGCCGGAGCGCATGGAAGCTCTGGTGCTCTACCTGCTGCAGACGGCCATGGACGAGGGGCATGTGGCCTTGCCGCGGGAGGAACTCGAGCGGAGAAGCATCGGCCTGGGCGGTACGGCCGAGCGCACGGCCCAGGCGCTCGCAGGTTTGGCCGAGGGCGGCCTCGTGGTTCTCGATGGGGAACTCGCGTACCTCACGCGCAACCATCAGATGGAGAAGCGGGTTGCGCGCGCTGTGGCTGGCCACCTGCGGGCGCGCCTGCCCGAGGTGGCGCTGGGCAGCCGCGGCAGCCTGTCGCAGGCGCAGGCCGCGGCAGCCCAGGCGGCGCTGGGCCAGGGCGTATTCGTGCTGACGGGCGGCCCTGGCACAGGCAAGACGACGACGGTGCAGGCCATCGCGAGATCCGCGACCGGGCACGGCCTGCGCATGGAACTCGCGGCGCCGACGGGCCGCGCGGCCAAGCGGCTGCAGGAAGCCACCGGGCTGCAGGCGCAGACGCTCCACCGCCTGCTCGGCTTGCGCGGGCCGCTGAGTGAGGTGCGCGAACTGACAGCCGACATCGTGATCGTGGACGAGGCGTCAATGATCGACCTTTGGCTCTTCGACCGTCTCCTCGTGGCCTTGCCGCGCACCTCGAGGCTAATCCTCGTGGGCGACCCGGACCAGCTGCCGCCAGTCGGGGCGGGACAGCCGTTCGCGGATCTCCTGGCGCGCAGCGAAGTGCCGCGCGTCCAGTTGCGCGAGATCTTCCGCCAGGCGGCGCAAAGCGGCATCGTGCAGGCCGCGCACCGCATCAGGCAGGGCTATCTGCCGCAGCAGGCGCAGGACTTCGTCTGGCTGCAGGCCGAGGCCCCGGCCGAACTGCAGCGCCTGGCGCTCCAGGCGGCGACGGAGACCCTGCCAAAGGCCGGGATCGACCCGGACGAGATTCAGGTCCTCTCCGCGGGGCACAAGCACGAGAGCGGCGTCCAGGCGCTGAACCAAGCCCTGCAGCAGAGGCTCAACCCCCCCAGGGGGCAGCCTGAGATCCGTCTTGGCGACCGCATCTTCCGACTCGGCGACCGCGTCGTGCAGCTCAGGAACGACTACCAGCGCGGTGCCCTGAACGGCGAAGTCGGCCGGATCAGCCGGCTCTCCGCCCAGGGCAGGGGATTATCGGTGGTCTTCCCCGATGCCACGGGCGAGCGCGAGGTGGACTACGAGACCGACGAGCTGCGCCAGTTGCAGCTCGGCTACGCCACGACGGTGCACAAGGCGCAGGGCAGCGAGTACCGCGGCGTGGTGCTAGTGCTCTCGCCGCAGCATTGGATGCTCCTGCAGCGCAACCTGCTCTACACGGCCGTGACGCGGGCACGCGAGCGCATTGTCGTCGTCGCGCCCGGGCGGGCCGTGCGCCAGGCCTTGCGAGCCGAAGGGCGCGACGTCCGCTACGGCCGGCTTGGGGCGCGCATCGAAACCGCCCTGTCAGGTGGCGCCGGCGCTTAGCTGGCGCCACCAGCACCTGGCTGCGACGCCTTGCGGGCCCTGTCGAGGACCGGCGCGTTCGAGCCGCCGAATGAAGCGTACTGGGTTGTCCATGCCGTCTCCGCGCGGACGATGCAGGCCGAAGAAACTCTTTGCGGGTGGCCGGCCTACGCTGGCTTGGGCCACGGCGATCAGGGCGGAGCGGTGAACACCACCGTTACCGAGCCGCCGGTCTTGAGCTTCGCCCCTGGCCCTGGCCTCTCTTGCGCCGCGACGCCAGAGCCCTGCGGCACCATGCGGTAGCCTTGCGCGGCAAGCGCCGCGTATGCCTGCTGAACTGTCATGCCGAGTACGTCCGGCACCCCGCCCGCCCGCTTTGCGCCGCCCATCTGCACGGTGACGGTGCTGCCCGGCGACACCTTGGTGCCAGGTGCGGGCCGTTGTCCGGCCACCAGCGTGCCGGCGCCCTGGCTCCGCATCAGCAGCCCGAGGCCCTCGACGCGCAGCGCAGCCTCTGCGTACGTCAGCCCCGCAAGGCGAGGTACGGTGACATGCTGGGCCGGCAGCACCGCCGTCGTTGCCGGGACGCCGAGGTAATCCATGATCTGGCCGAAGAGTTGCGAGAACAGCGGCGCGGAGACGTCACCGCCGTAGAAGAGCCCTTTCGGGTCGTCCAGCTGGACGAGAATCAGCACCTTTGGGTTGGGCAGTGGTCCATAGCCGACAAACGACGCCAGGAAGTCGCCGGTCTTGAATTTCCCCGCCTTGCCCACGACGTTGGCCGTACCGGTCTTGCCTGCGATCTCGTATCCCTTGACCTGCGCCAGGTTGCCTGTTCCTTTCGTCACCACCTTGATCATGGCCGCCTGCACCTCGCGGGCGACCACGGTGGAGACGACGCGCTGAGATGCGAAGCGAAGCTTCTGGTGGCTACCGTCTGGAAGGAGCAGGGCGCGTCCGATGTGCGGCGTGTGCCATACGCCGCCGTCTGCCACCGCCGCCACCGCTGCGGCGAGCTGGATCGGTGAGACGGCTATCGTCTGGCCGAAGCCCATCTCCCCAAGATCGAGCTTCGTGGCCTGGTTCTCGGGTGGGACAAGGCCGCCCGTCTCGCCGGGAAGGTCGATGCCGGTAGGCCTGTCCAGGTGGAAGATGTCGTAGAAGTGGTAAAGCGCTGGCGCTCCGATGGCGATGGCGAGCGTGGCGAAGCCGACATCCGAGGACTGCTCCATGATGCCGTCGAAGGTGAGGCGCCCGAACCCCGTGGGAATCCAGTCGAAGATGCGCACACCGTCGATGACCATCGAGCCCTTGTCCACGATCGACCAGCTCGGGGTGGCGACGCCAGTGGTCAGCGCCGCCGCGGCGGTGACGGGCTTGATCGTCGAACCGGGCTCGAAGGCGAACTGGATCGGTTCGTCGGCCCAGTCGATCTGGGCATAGGACTGCCAGTTGGCCGGGTCCGGTTCGGGGTTCTGCGCGAGGGCGAGAATGGCGCCTGTGCTGGGATTGAGGACGACGATGCGTCCGCCGGAGGCGTGGCGCAGCTTGATGGCGGCCGCCAGGTCCCGCTGCGCGAACGCCTGGATCGAAAGGTCGAGCGTAGTCTGCAGCCCGTCGCCCGCCACGGCGGTTGTCTTGTGGACGCCGTATTGCGGCAGGGGGTTGCCGAGGGCGTCCACCTTGACGATCTCCTCGCCGGGATGACCCGAGAGCTGGCGGTTGTAACTCTCTTCCACGCCCGCGAGACCGGTCTGGTCCACACCGACGAAACCGACCGCCGCACCGGCGAGGTTGCCCTGCGGATAGAGGCGCCACGACACAGGCTGCAGGCCGAGCCCGTCGTAGGGGCCGAGCGCCTGGATCCTGGCCGCCTGCCCGACGCTGACATGGTAGGAGAGCCAGGCGAACGTGGCGTGCGAGGAGAGTACCTTGGCGAGATTGGCTGTGCTTTCGCCGAGGATGGGAGACAGGGCTCTCGCCATGGCCAGGGGATGCGCGATCGATCGGGGCATGGCCCAGAGGGCTTCGCCGGGCGTCTCCAAGGCCAGGACGCGTCCGTTGCGGTCGGTGATGGTGCCTCGCTCGGGCGGCAAGGGCAGACGTGCGTACTGCTCGAGCAGCGCGCCGCGGCCGTAGACAGGTGCAGCTATCACCTGCAGATAGAGAAGGCGGACGAAAAGCCCGAGCGAAAGGATGCCCAGGATGATGATGACGGACAGGGTGCGGCGCGCTATGAGCCGGCGGTAACTTGCGTGCACGGAACCCCCCCACTCTGAGCGCGACGCGTTGCACCGCCAGGACAGCTAGAGGTAGGTCTCTCCGAAAGCGCGCAGGCTCTGCAGCACAGGGAGCAGTCCCTGGCCCTTTGCAGTGAGCTCGTAGGTGACGCGTACCGGCGCGCCGCGGTGTTCACTTCGACGAACCATACCCTGGCGCTCCAGGGTCTTCAGGCGGTCGGAAAGCGTCTTCGGCGAGATGCCGGCAAGCGATGCCTGCAACTCTCCGAATCGTCGGCTGCCTCCGCTCAGATCACGCATGATCAACAGCGTCCAGCGGTTGCCGACGATGGCGGCGGCACGGGCGATGGGGCAGGAGGCCTGGTCCGGCAAGACCATCCCACCTTTCTGCTGGGACGCTAGCACATGGCTCGCAAGGGTGTAAAGAGCGAAGTTGCGCCGCTTTTGCGGCCAGCGATGCTATGCTCGGACATGGGGAGCGGCTTGTAGCTGGCAAGGTTCCGCTGAGCTACCCTCGGGAGCGATGCGGCGGCAGCGCGACATTTTGGGGAGGTATGCCTCGATGGGGGACACCGTGATCTATCACGGCGCGGAAGTGGCCGGGCACCGAGCGATCGCCCTGGGCGGCGGACGCGTCCTGGGGCTTGGTAGCCGCGAACAGCTGCAGGGCGCATTTGCCGGTGCTCTGCTGCGGGAGGTTCGGGGGCAGTTCCGCTCCGCCCTTCTCGATGGGCATCTTCATCTTCTTGCTTATGGCAGGGCGCTGGGCGAGATCGATCTCGCAGGATTTGAAACGGCCGCCGCCAAGGCAACCTTGCGCGCGGCGCGATGTGCCGCGCCGGGCTGGCTGCGGGGCAGAGGCGCCAGCGCGGGGCTCCTGGCCGAACTCGCCGCCGACGCCGACCTCGTGCGGGAACTGGCCCCCCTGCGCATCTGGGCGCACGATCTGCACACGCTCCTGAGCGACCCGGGTAGCGTGCGCCAAATGGGTCTTGACCGTGAGGTGCCGGCCGGCGGAGCGGTCGAGCGCGGACCGGACGGACTGCCGACAGGCCTATTGCGGGAGACGGCGGCGTCGCCGCTTGCCAAGGCGTCGGAGGAAGACGGGGGAGGAGCGGAGGGGGCGGTGGCCCGAGCGATCAGGGAGCTCTGGCGCCACGGCATCGTCGGCGCCGTGACGTTCGAAACGCCGGAAGGCGTGCGGGCAGTCGCGGCGGCCACCAGGCGACTGCCGTTCCGGGCGTACGTTTACCAGACAGGGGACAGCATCGGGCGCGGTACCGGACCGCACCACCTCAGCGGGCGGGCTGCCCTCGTCGGCGCGAAGTTCTTTCTCGACGGCACACTCGGATCGCGCACGGCCTGGCTCAAGGAGCCATGGGCCGACGCCCCGGGGATCGGGTTGCCAAGGCACCTCCCGGCGGAGATCCGCCCCCGCATGCGCAGCCTCGCGCGGCGCGGCTTCTCGCTGGCGGTGCATGCGATCGGCGATGCGGCGGCGGAGACGGCGCTCGCGCTTCTGGGGCCCTTGTCGCCCACCGACGTGCCGCATCGCATCGAGCACCTGCAGCTCGTGCCCGAGGGATTCGCGGAAAGGTTGAGGCAGGCGGACATCACCGCGTCAGTCCAGCCTTGCCACCTTGCCCAGGACCTTGACGACGCCCGGCGGGGCTGGGCCGACCGGCTCGGCCGGGCCTACCCCTACCACGCCTTCGCGACCGCCGGCGTCCGCATGGCGCTCGGTTCGGACGCACCGGTGGAGAGCCCGTCGCCGGCGCTGGGGCTGCGCTGGGCGACCCAGGCGGATGACGTCGGGGGCGGCCGCCGCCATCGCCTCGACCTCCACGAGGCCCTGTCAGGCTATCGCGAAGGGGTGTATGCGAGCGTGGGACGGCTTGCCCCCGGCATCGCCGCGGGTGCGCCCGCCGACCTCGCCTTGTATGCGCGGGGGCCGGAATATGGCGAGGAACCCCTGCTCGTGTTGAGCGAGGGCCAGGAGGTATTCAGGGCCGACGAGGCGTACGTGGAACAATAACCGGCGCAGTTCCGGTCTGGCCCCTGAAGTGAGGCGGATTCTTTGGCGAGTCTCCTGCAGGAGCGCATGGGAAACGTCGTGCTTCTGACCTTCAACCGTCCTGATGTACGCAACGCGGTCGACGAGGAGCTCTCGCGCAGTTTCGCGCGGGCGGTGCGCCAGGCCGTGAACGAGGCGTCGGCCGTCTGCCTTCGCGGCTCGGGTCCCGTGTTCTGCTCGGGTGGCGACCTTGCCGCCCTGGCGGACGACGACGACCGCGCCTTGGCCGTCATGTCGGAGATGCGGGCGACCTTGACCATGCTGAGGAATGCGCCCGTCCCGGTGATCGCCTATGTCGAAGGCCTTGCGGTGGGAGGCGGGGCCGAGATCGCCGCTTCCGCGCATCTTGTGTGCGCCACGCCTGGGGCTGCGTTTCAGTTCGTGCAGGCCAAGCTCGGCCTGAGTCCCGGCTGGGGCGGCGGTGCGGCGCTGGCGGAGCGCGTCGGACAGGGGTGCGCCCTCGATCTCCTGCTCACGGCGCGCCGCGTCGGAGTAGCGGAGGCGAGGAACCTCGGCCTCGTGGATCGCGTGCTCATCCCGGCGGAACTGCCGGCGTACCTGCATCAGCAGGCTTTCCAGGACCGCAGGCTGGCCAGCGCCGTGACGGCGTCGCTGCGCAGGGACGAGGACGGTCTCGACAAGGCGCGGCGCGAGTTCGAGCGGCTCTGGCGGGGCCCCGGCCATCGCGAGTCTGTGCGGCGTTTCCTGCGTGGCAAATGACAGCGGAGAGGAGGCGCACCGAACATGGTTGAAACGCGGATCGAGACGATGGCGGGCGCCTTGGCCGCGTACGGGCCTGTGGGCGGGCGTTGCCTGCTCGTGCACGGAGCGGGCGAGGACGCCTCCATCTTCAAGTCGCAGATCGACGCTGTGGACGGGGTCTGGGCGGTCGACCTGCCAGGGCACGGGCACTCCGCGGGGCCGGGCAGCAGCGCTGTGGCAGACTATGCCCGTCTGGTGCTGGACATCGTCCGGCGCCACGCTCCGGGCGGACTCGTTCTGGGCGGGCACTCGATGGGCGGCGCCATCACCTTGCAGGCGGCATTGACCGCAGAGGGCCTCGTGCGGGGCTTGGTGCTGATCTCGACCGGCGGGCGGCTGCGCGTGCACCCGGATCTTCTCTTGGCCTTGCGCACGCGAGACATGCCGCAGGAGTTCGTTGACATGATGTTCGCGCCCGAGGCCGCACCGGAGGTCAAGGCGGCCCTGCCCGCGAGCGATCGCGCGGTGCAGCTCGGGGATTTCCTGGCCTGTGACGCCTTTGACGTGCTTGCGCGCCTGGGGGAGATCCGGTCGCGGTCGCTCGTGCTGGTCGGTGACCGCGACCGGATGACTCCCGAGAAGTATGCAGCGCGGCTGGCCGAGGCCTTGGGCGGCCAGCTCGAGGTGATTCCAGGCGCGGGCCACATGTTGACGGTCGAGGCGCCGGATCAGGTGAGCCGCAGTATTGAAGCATTCCTGGCGGGGGGTGGCCGCTGAACGTGGCATACCGTGGTGTGCTGGCCATCGACCTCGACGGCACGCTGGTGCACCGGGGGCTGATCATACTGAAGAGCGATCAGCTGGCTCTGCGCGCTGCGCGCGACGCGGGCCTTCTGCCGGTCGTGGCGACCGGGCGGCGCGTGGCGACCAGTCGCCGCTTCGCGCGGGACCTGGGCCTGGGCGACTGCCCGCTGATCGCCTGCGATGGCGCGCTGGTGCTCGCTCCCGACGGGGGCGAGCCGTGGCGGGCGATGGAGCTGTCCCGGCGGTCTGTCGCCAGGGTCGCGGAACTCTGCCGCAGCCATGGCGTCAGCGTAGGGTTCTCGACGCAGCTCGGACTTTATGTGCAGGCCGGCGCCGTGGCCCTCCACCCTTGGCGGCACCTTTGGCGGCGTGGCGCCTTGCGCTCGCCTGGCCGCCTGCGCCGTGCGCTTTGGGACCTCAGCGAGCGGAGACAGGTCATCGGGCGGTTCGATCCGAAGGCGTCTCCCCCCGTGTACAAGATCGATCTCTTCGGCCCGGGTTCCGCGGAGGCGCGCGATTGGCTGGCAGACGAGATCGAGGGGCTGCAGGCGACGGCCCCCGTCGGGCCGCTCGAACTGGTGGCCGCCGGCGTGGACAAGGCGAGTGGCCTCGACGTAGTGCTTGAGCGCATCGGGCTCACGTGGCGGCAGGTCATCGCGATCGGCAACGACTGGAACGACAGGCAGATGATCGAGCGGGCCGGTTTCGGCGTGGCGATGGCCGACGCCCCCCGTCCGGTGCGCGAGGCGGCGCGCTACGTCACCGGCCCGGTACGGGAGGGCGGCGCCGGTGCGGCCATCGAGGCATACCTCGGTCTTCTCGGCCCCTGAAGCGGCGGCCTTGACGTATAATCGCGGTGGCGTGTAGAGGCCGGAGGAGGGTAAGTACTTGCAGGTCGTCGTGTTGGTGAAGCAGGTCGCAGACACCGCTGCCCGCATCAAGCTTGCGGATGGAAAGCAGGATATCGATCGCCAGAGCGCCAGCCTCATTGTCAACCCTTACGACGAGATGGCCATAGAGGAAGCGCTGCGCATCAAGGAAAAGCACGGCGCCACCGTTTGGGCGGTCACACTTGGCGAAGCCAAGGCGGAGGAGGCCTTGCGCACGGCGCTTGCCATGGGCGTGGATGAGGCCGCCAGGGTGAGCGCCCCCGCCAGCGATGCGCTGACGGTGGCAAGGGCGCTGGCGCAGGCTGTGCGCGAGATCTCGGCCGACATCGTGATCGCGGGGCGGTCGGCGGCGGACGACGAGCAGGGGCAGGTCGGCACGCTTGTCGCGACGCTGCTCGACTGGCCGCACGTCACCGAGGTGACGAAGCTCGAGATCTCTGGCAGCGAGGGCGTCGCAGAGCGCGAGGTGGAGGGCGGCGTCGAGATTCTCGACTTCAGCCTGCCCGTTGTCGTCACCACGCAGGAAGGACTAAACACGCCCCGTTACGCGTCGCTGCCAGGCATCATGAAGGCCAAGCGCAAGGAGATCAGGCAGATCGCGCTGGGGGAGGATGTCGTGGGTCAGCCCGTGCTGGCCGTACGGTCCCTCGAACTGCCCCCGCCGCGCGGCCAGGGCAGGATCCTTACCGATCTCGACCCGGCGCAGGCGGCCAAGGAGATCGTCCGCATCCTGCACGAGGAAGCCAAGCTGATCTAGGGAGGCGCCACCCGTGATTCTCGCCGTCTTGGAAGCCAGTGAGGGATCGCTCAAGAAGATTTCGGCCGAGCTCGCCGCTGCGGCCCGCAAGGCGCAGGCACTCATGCATCAGGATGGCGTGGCGCTCCTGCTTATCGGCCAGGAGGCGGCAGCGGCCGAGGCGGCAGCGAAGCTCGATGCGGATCTCTGTCTGATCGTCAAGGGTGCTGCCTTCGGCGCCTATGCCGCCGAAGCTTGGGCGCAAGCGGTCGTGGCGGCGGTGGGGGAGGTTTCCGCACCGCTGGTCCTGCTGGGATCCACCTCTTTCGGGCGCGACCTCGCACCGCGCGTTTCGGGGCTCTTGGCTGCCGGGATGCTGGCCGACGTGGGTGACATCTCCCTGGTGGATGGCCAGCCATCGGCTGAGCGCAGCATCTATTCAAGCAAAGTGAAGGCGAGCGTCGCGAGCCTCAGTCCCGTGACCGTGGTCACGGTGCGCCCGAACGCCTTCTCCCCGGCTGGCAGCGGCGTCGCCGAAGCGGCGATGCGCGACCTCGACGTGCAGGTGGATGCGGCGTCGGTGCGCTGCCGCGTGCGGGAAGTGCGCCGCCAGGTCGCGTCGCGCCCCGAACTGACGGAGGCCAGCGTCGTCGTGGCCGGAGGCCGAGGCATGAAGGACCCAGAGAACTTCCATCTGATCGAGCAGCTCGCCGACCTGCTCGGGGGCGCTGTCGGTACGACGAGGGCGACCGTGGACGCAGGCTGGCGGCCGCACAGCGAGCAGATTGGCCAGACGGGCAAGACGATCGCGCCGGCGCTCTACATCAACGTGGGCATCTCGGGCGCGGTTCAGCACATCTCAGGTGTGCTCGCAAGCCGCACCATCGTCTCGATCAATCGCGATGTCGAGGCGCCGATCTTCAAGATCTCCGACTATGGCGTGGTCGGGGACGCGCTCGAGATCCTGCCGCACCTGATCGAAGAGGTGCGAAGCCTGAACTGAGAGACGGTTGCGGCTGGCCCATCCGGGGCCGCCCCGGGGCAGAGCGCGCGGTCAGGCGAGAAGCTGCCTGACCGCGCGCTCTGCGGCGCGTGCGAGGTCTGCGGGCGCGGCGGCGCGGTCCTGGCCCGCCACCTCGCACAGGATGCCGCCCGGCGCTTCGCCCGAGGACTGGCCGCAGACGATGGCCGCGGGCTTGCCGAGCGCCGCAGCCATGGTTGTCACTTGCCCCGGGGCCTTGCCCCGCCAGCTGGTTGGGTCGACACGCCCTTCCGAGGTGATGACGGCATCGGCGCGTGCCAGGGCCGCCTCGAGATCGACGAGATCGAAGATGCATGCGGCTCCTGCCTGCAGCCGACCGCCGATGGCCCGGGCAGCGGCCGCCGCGCCGCCGGCCGCGCCTGCGCCAGGCACGTCGGGTGAGAGACCGCTTGCCAGCCGCAGGAGTTCGCCGAGCGCCGCGAGGCCCTGGTCCAGGTGCCCCAGGTCCGACGGTGGGAATCCCTTTTGCAGAGCGAAGGAATACGCGCTGCCGCCCGGCCCCGACAGTACGTGTTCGACATCGTGCACGACGTCGAACACGAAGCCGGTCATGAGCTGGCGTGCCGGCAGGAGGTCAATGGCCTGCAGCGGATCGAGGTCCCTGGCGGCAGCAAACCGGCCCCGGGGCGCAGGCTTGAGCCTGGCGCCCAGGGCCTGCAGCATACCGAGGCCACCGTCCTGGGTCGCGGAACCGCCCAGAAGCAGCAGAATGCGCCGGGGCTCGAGCGCGCGGGCGGCCAGCAGGAGCTCGCCGACGCCATAGCTTGAGCAGGTCCAGGGATCGTAGCCGGCCCCCTGGACGCGCCATAGGCCCGCCGCCTCGGCGAATTCGACCGCCGCCACCCGGTCGCGGGTGCGAAAGGCGATGCGACCCTGAACCGGTCTGCCCAAGGCGTCGTGCGTCTCTGCCTGCCGTGGCCGGAAACCGGCGGCTTGCAGCGCGAGCAGCGAACCGTCGCCGCCGTCCGCGATGGGGAGAGCGATCGGCATATGGCCGGCACGACGAACACCCTGCGCGAGAGCACGGGTGGCGGCACGGCAGTCGATCGTGCCTTTCAGCGCTGCGCCAGCTACGAGGACGACGGCCAAGACATCAGCTCCGCCGATGCCTTTCGCCTTGCGCTCGCGGCCTCCTGCCCTCAGGAATACCCGTAGCGGTGAAAGCAGTCTCGGCAGAGCAGCATGTCGCAGTACAGGCGCAGTTTGCGCCTCAGCGTCAGCCGCTGACAGATGTCGCATGCGCGCAGTTCGACGAGCTTGCCCAATGCGGTCGCCTCCAAGTGCTGCTAGCCTGCGCGTGGCCGCCTTGGCCTATGCGGCATAGCCAGCCGCGCCGGAGGCATGCTTTGTGTATGTGATCGACAGGGGGGACGGCGGCGTGTTCGTGCTGCTGATGATCCTGCTTTTCGGCGTGCTGATCCTGGCCGTGGCAGGCGCGGGGCCGCTGTTGCTGGCGCTGCTCCACGGCAGGAGGAAGAACTGACAAGGTAAGCCGTGGGCCTGCCGCGAATCGCTGGTGGGGAGGGATCGCCGCTTGCGGCCGATACGCGTTGAACTGCCCACCCCGTTTGCGGTCGGACCGGTCAATGCCTACGTCTACCCCGAGGATCCCGTCACGATCGTCGATCCGGGCCCTCTCTATCCGCCGGCGCAGGATGCCTTCGCGGAGGGGCTGCGGCAGGCAGGCGTCAGGCTTGGCGACATCAAACACATCGTGGTCACCCACCATCATCCGGACCACGCCGGTTACGCACCTCTCCTGGCGCAGACGAGCGGAGCGGACCTGCTGATGCATCCCGAGGCGGCCGAGCGGGCCGCCTTCCCTTATCGCGACGAGAACGCGAGCGAGACCCTGTTGCGCCGGCACGGCGTGCCCGAGGCGATCCTCGACGCAATGCGGCGCGAACTCGTGCGCATCGTCGGCTTCATGGCCCCCCTCCGGACCTTCCGGCCGTTGCAGGAGGGGGAAGTGGTAACGGCGGGGAGCAACTCCCTCAAGGCGCTTGTGTTGCCGGGGCACGCGCCGGGCCATCTCTGCCTGCAGGGGCAGGACCACGTGGCGGGCGGGGACCTGCTCATCTGGGGCATAACGCCGAATCCCATCTTCGAGGTCGGATCCGACGGGCGCAGGCCTTCGCTGCGGGAATATCGCGAGAGCCTGCGCCGTGTGAGAGGCCTGCCTGTCGTGACCTGGCTGCCTGGGCACAGAAACGACGTGGCAGACCCGATCGCCCTGATCAACAGGTACGAAGGACAGATGGCGCAGCGCCAGGACAAACTGTGGAGCCTGCTCGCCACTGGTCCGAAAACCGCATTCGCTCTAAGCCAGGAGCTCTTTCCGGTGGATTCCGGCGCGGATCCCTTCCTTGCCGTCTCGGAGACGTTGGCGCAACTGGACGGACTGCTGCAGGCTGGGCGGGTGCGCACACGGACAGGTGACGCACTGATTTCGTTCGAGGCTATGTGACCTGCGACCATGGCTGCTTCGGCGATCCAGCCCTTTCGCGCCTCTCGCGACGCGCAAGGGCGGAAAGCAGGTGAAACAATACGCAATCGCCTGGCGGCCGCGCGATCGGCGCTCACCCTCCCGGACAGCACAGCAAAGCGACCGGGGCTGTCCCGCGCAGGCTGCTCTTGCAAGCCCTCGCGGGACAGCCCCGGCCTTGCCGCCTCAGAACGTTCGGGACGTACCCGGGGGCATGACCACCACTTCCGTCGCAGGGCTCTCCTGCGCCACCCTGGCCTTGAAGCGGTCGAGGTCCGCCTGGATCAGCGGGAAGGTGTTGTAATGCATCGGCACCACCGTGCGCGGTGCGATGAAGCGGCACGCCACAGCGGCGTCGTCCGCATCCATCGTGAAGTATGAACCTATCGGCAGCAGAGCCACGTCGATCGGTCCCCAGACGTCGCGCAGGAGTTGCATGTCGAGGTTGAGGGATGTGTCCCCGGCGAAATACAGCTTCTTGCCTTCAGACTCGATCAGGAAACCGCATGCGTGGCCACCTGCGATGCCGGAACCGTGAAAGGCCGTGACCAGCTTGACGCTGCCGAACGGGAAGGCACGCTTGCCGCCGAGGTGCATCGGATGAACCTGCAGGCCCTTGCCTTGCAGGCTCGTCCCGATTTCGTTGGTTGTGATCGCGACGGCGCCGGTGCGCTGCATGATCGACTCGGCGTCGGCCATGTGATCGCTGTGCGCATGCGAGATGAGCACGAAGTCGCACGCGACTTCGTCCGGCCGCATGGTCGCGGCCGGATTGCCGGCAAGGAACGGATCGAGGATCAGGGTCTGGCCGCCCGTGCGGACAAGCCATGAAGCATGGCCCAGGAAAGTGAGCTCCACCGTTGCGCCTCCTTGCAGCTTGCGGCTGATTCTGGCAAAACGAGTATAGCACGGGCGCCGCCCGTACTTTGGCGGACGCGGGCGACGGGACGACCGACCCCGTCTGGACGGAGGCGACGAGGCAACTGGACGACCTCATTCACGTCGGCGAGAAGACCCTGAGCCGCAGGCGCTTGCAGGCAACGATCGACGAGATGCTTCAGCTGCGCAGTGCGGGCCTGTCCCAGCTGGCGACGGCGGAGCGCTTCTCGGTGGACCGCAGTTTCGTCTCGCGCCTTGAGGCGCTGGCGGAGGTCCACAAGGGCGGATCGATCGGTGTGGTCGGCTTCCCGATCGCAAACCGGTCCGAGATCCGAACCTTGTGCGAGGAGCGCGGCGTGGACTTCATCCTGCTGTTCTCGGAGGAGGAGCGCCAGGCATACCTGCGGGAGCGTTCCGGAATGGCGCTACTGCACGAGGTGCTGGGTACCGTCGCACGGTTGCGCACGTTGGATCACGTCGTGCTTGTCACGTCCGACCATTGGTTCACGCTTGCGGCCGCGCTGCTCGGTCGGGAAGTCACCGGCCTGCGCCTCGGGCCCTCGCCCATGAGCGAGGATCGGACGGTGGACGTCGGGGAACTGGCAGGTCTGCTCGGCTCGCTGCAGCAGATGCGCCCGGCCGCGGACGGCCTTCAGCCCTGACGCATGAGTAAGCAGGGCCGCGTGCGGAGCAGGTTTGGGGGTACAGGCGGCAAAAGTTCACGAAATTTGGTCCTGGACAAGTCGGCGGCCATGTTGGAAGATCAGGGTGGCTGCAAGT
>JAJZQO010000093.1 GCA_021847575.1 Bacillota bacterium
GCAGGCGCAGGTCCATGCCGGCGAAGACCCCGATCAGGAGGCCGATCAGGGCCACAAGCGGCCAGTACCCCCTCACCGCCGGAGCACCACCAGTGGCCGGGCCGCGACCCGCAGATCGATCGAGGATGCCACCGCCCCCCGGCCGCTCAGCGCCTGCAGGATGGTCTGCAGTTCCCTGAGGGTCCCTGCGACATTCGTCCCCGGCGGCCAAAGCACCTCCGTGCCCGAAGGCAGGTAGACGATGAGCGGCGACGAGGCCACCACCTGCGACACCCGGAAGTCCTGCCGCGCGAAAGCGGCGACGAGGGCGAGCGCCAGCTGGATCTGCGGCCCCCTGAGATCGCGGTACCTGCCGACGTCCGCCGCAGGCACGCCGCCCAGCACCGTCATCCCCGCGGGGTGTCCGAGCTGGGTCAGCACGCGCCCCTGGGCGTCGACGCCCCAGAGCGTCCCGCCCGGACCCCCGACCGCCGCGATCGGGTGTCGCCAAGTCACCACGATGCGCACGGACTGCGGCCACTGCCGCTCGACCACCGCCGTGCGCAGGTAGGGCGCCCGCGCGAGCAGGTGCCGTGCGGCGGCCCTCTGGTCGATCGACCAGAGGGGCTCGTCCAGCCTGAGGCCGCTGAGACGGCCCAGCGCGGACGAGCCGCCCACCACTTGGATGTGCTGCAGGCGCAAAAGAGGCGAGCGCTCGAGCTGATAGAGGCCGATGAGTGCGGCGAGCAGAGCCATGATGGTGAGCAGACGCGGCCAGTTCAGCCGGCGGCGCCTGCGCACCGGGCGATAGCCCAGGCGAGCCATGCCGCTTCTCCCCCTTCGTGTGGCCAGGCCAGAAACCTCTCCTTCGCCATTCTAGCCGAGGCGCCCCGCCAGGCGGGAGACCTCCCGCGCCGCCACGCGGGCGGCGTCGGGCCGGGCGAGGCGCAGGGCCGCGGTGGCCATCGCCTGTCTGCGGGCAGAATCGCGCACGATCGGCAGGAGTTCCCGCCAGAGGTCCGCGGGACTGAGATCCCGCTCGTCCAGCACAACGGCCGCCCCGGCCGCCGCCAGCACCCGCGCGTTGTCGTCCTGGTGCACCGCGGGATTCGGCAGTGGCACGAGCAGCGCCGGCAGGCCCGCCGCCAGGACCTCTGCGCAGGTCATGGCGCCGGCGCGGCCGACGAAGACGTCGCTCGCGGCCAGGACCGCGTCCATGTCCCAGAAATACGGCTCGATGCGCAACTGCTCGGTCGCGAAGGGGGCCCAGCGCTCGTGCTCGCGCTGGCCCGTCGCGATGAGCACCTGCTCGCCCTCGCCGAGCAGTCCGCCCAACCCGCAGACGGCCTCGTTCAGCGCGCGCGCGCCTTGGCTGCCCCCTGTCACGGCGATCAGGACCGCCTCCTGCGGGACCTTGAGCTGCTCGCGCGCCGCCAGGCGCGAGATCTCCCGGCGCGGGCGCACCGGCACCCCTGTCACGACAGCCCTGCCGCGCAGGGATGCGGGAAGCTGCTCGCGCGCGGCGTCGTAGGCGACGAGAACGCGGGCCGCGTAGCGCATCGCGACGCGGTTCGCAAGTCCAGGGGTGGCGTTCGGCTCGATAAGGGCGAGCGGGATGCGGCGCAGCCTGGCCGCCAGGGTGACGGGCAGGGCGGCATAGCCGCCCGAGCTGAGCACGACATCCGGTTTCAGGCGTCCGAGCAGAGCGAGAGCCGCCAGCAGGCCCCTGCCGCTGCGATACAGGCTGCGGATCCGCACCGGCAGGCTCTTGCCGCGCACGCCGCCCGACGCGACGGCGTGGAACGGGATGCCGCTGCGCGGCACGATCTGCGCCTCGAGCCCCTCGGGCGAGCCGACGAAGCTCACCTGCCAGTCCCGCGCCGCCGCCGCCACGGCGAGCAGCGGGTAGATGTGCCCGCCCGTGCCGCCGCCCGTCAGCACGACGCGCGTCACGCGCGCACCGCCTGGCGCGAGATGTTGAGCAAGATGCCCATGGCGCCGAGCGCGAAGACCAGGGAGGAGCCACCGTACGAGATGAATGGCAGCGGGATGCCTGTGATCGGCATCGAGGCCGTGACGACGGCGATGTTCATCAGGGCCTGCACGGCCACCATGGCCGTGAGCCCGACGGCCAGCAGGGCGCCGAAGCGGTCGGGGGCGAGCATCGCGACGCGCAGTCCGCGCCAGGTGAGCACGAAAAAGAGGGCGAGCAGGGCCACCGCACCGATCAGACCGAGTTCCTCGCCGACGATGGCGAAGATGAAGTCGGTGTGCTGCTCGGGCAGGTAGAAGTATTTCATGGCGCCCTGGCCGAGTCCGGTGCCCAAGAGCCCGCCGGAGCCCAGCGCGTAGAGCGACTGGATAATGTGGTAGCCGGCGCCCTGCGGGTCGGACTGCGGGTGCAAGAACGCGAGGAAGCGCTGCAGGCGGTACGGCGCGACGATGATCGCAACCCCGACCACAGGCAGCACCATGGCGAGCACGCCGAAGAACTGCCACAGGTTGACGCCCGCCACGAACAGCATGACGAAGACGGTGCCGCCCAGGGCGAGCGCGGTGCCGAGGTCCGGCTCCTTGACGATCAGGAGCGCAATCGGTACGTAGATCAGGAGCGGCACGCCGATGCCCTGCATGAAGCGCTCGATCCTTGGCATGCGTGCGAGCCAGTAGGCGAAGAGCAGCACAAGCGAGAACTTCGCGAGCTCCGACGGCTGGAAGAGCAGGCTGCCGAAGCCGAGCCAGCGCCGGGCGCCGTTCACCTCGCGGCCGATATGCGGCACGAGGACGACGATGAGCAGCACAACCGTCGCGATCGCCACGGGCTGGGCCAGGGAGGCGAGGCGGTGGTAGTCGAAGCGGGAGAAGAAGGCCATGGCGGCCAGCCCGAGGCCGGCCCAGACCAGCTGGCGCTCGAGGTAGTAGTACGGGTTGTGGTTGATGACGCCCGCCTCGATCGAGGACGCCGAGAAGACCATTACGATGCCGAAACCGAGGAGCGTCAGGACGGCGGCGAGGAGAAGGTGATCCATGGGTTTGCGCTGCACGCCGTCTGCCCTCCCTTCCGTCGCGCCGGCCGGCGACTGCCTGCGACTGTCAGACCCAGAAGGCAAGATACGCGGCCGCTGCGCTGAGCAGCCCCAGCAGCCAGAGCCTGTAGACGACCGACGTCTCGGCCATGCCGCCGAGTTCCATGTGGTGGTGCAAGGGCGACATGCGCAGGAGCCGCCGACCGGTGCGCCGGAACCAGATCACCTGCACCACCACCGACAGCGTCTCGACCGCGAAGACGAGGCCCGCGACGACGAGCATCAGCTCGAGCCGCAGCAGGATGGCGATCGCCGCCAGGGCGCCGCCCAGCGCGAAGGAACCGACGTCGCCCATGAAGACGCGCGCCGGGTGCAGGTTGTAGTAGAGGAAGCCGCCGAGGGCGCCGGCCAGCGCGAGTCCGAACGTCGCCAGCGAAAAGACGCCGTCCGCCACCGCGAAGGCGGCGAAGAGTATCGCCACGATGAGTCCGAGGCCCGTGGCGAGGCCGTCGAGGCCGTCGGTCAGGTTGACCGCATTGGTGGTGGCCAGTCCTGTGGCCACGATGAGAACGGTGAAGAGCACGGGATCCATCTGCCACATGAGATGCGTGAAGGGCACGCGCACGTCGGTGCCGAGGTGGAGCGGACCGAGCGCCACGGCGGCGAAGCCCAGGCTCAGCAGGATGCCGATGCCGAGCTTGGTTCTGGCGCGCACGCCGAGCGGGCGGCGCAGGCGCACCTTGACGAAATCGTCGGCCAAGCCGATCAGCCCGTTGCCCCAGGTGAACGCGAGCGCCGTCCAAAGGAGGTCGTCGCGCGGCCCGAAGGCGATCGCCGCGGCTGTCGCGGCCACGAGGAACAGCAGCCCGCCCATCGTCGGCGTTCCCGTCTTGGCGAGGTGCGAGGCGGGGCCCACATCGCGCACCGTCTGTCCGAACTTGAGCGCCCGCAGGACGGGCAGCAGCGCCGGAGCGAGCACGAAGGCGAGCGCGAAGCCGAGCCCCAGGGACCAGAGCGGACTCACGGCTTCACCTCCAGCCAACGTTCGAGGGCCTGCTCGAGTTCGATCGCGCGCGACGCCTTGAAGAGCACGACATCGCCCGCCCTGCACTCCCGGCTCAGCCACGGTGCGACTTCGTCGACGCTCCCGAAGGCCTCGGCCTGGGCCCCGCCGCGGCGTGCCGCCTCGACCACCAGCTGGCGGAACTCCCCCACGGCCAGGACGATGTCGGCGCTCTGCGCCGCTGCGCGGCCCATCTCGCGATGCAGCTCCAGCTCCTCCCGCCCGAGCTCGCGCATGTCGCCCAGCACCGCGATCCGCCTGCCTGTGCAGGGCAGGTCCTGCAGCAGGTGGAGCGCCACGTCGAGAGACTGCGGTGATGCATTGTAGGTGTCGTCGATGACGGTCATGCCAAACGCCTGCAGCGTCCTCAGGCGCCCGTGCGGCGGTTCGGCCTGGGCCAGGGCCGCGGCCGCCGCCTGGAAGTCGACGCCGGCAGCCAGGGCCCCCCCGACCGCCAGAGCCGCGTCGAGCACCGCGCCCTCGCCGAGCAGCCTGAACTCCGAGGTCACTTCCCGGCCGCCCCAGCCGAGCTGCACGCGGCTGCCCGCTGCGCCGAGGCTCTCGCTGCCCAGGATGCGCAGATCCGCGGCGGGGCTTTTCCCGACGAGCAGGATGCGGTGCGGCGCCGAGAGCCGCAGGAAGGGAAGCCAGGGGTCGTCGGCATTCAGCACGGCCGCGCCGTCCTGCGGCAGGGCCGCCAGGAGTTCCGCCTTGGCCCGCGCGATGGCTTCGACGCTGCCCAGGATCTCGAGGTGCGCGTTGCCGATGATCGTGACGATGCCGATCTTCGGCCGCAGGATGGCGGCGAGCCGCGCGATCTCGCCGCGGCCGCGCATGCCGAGTTCGAAGACCGCGGCGCGGTGCGTGCTCGAAAGGCCGAACAGCGCGAGCGGCATGCCGATGTCCGAGTTGAAGTTGCCCGGATTGCGGAACACGGGGCCGAGCGGCGCGAGCGTCGCCGCCCAGAGCTCCTTCGTGGTCGTCTTGCCGACCGATCCGGTCACGGCTGCGACGAGCCCTGGGTAGTCCCGCGCCATGCGCCGGGCCGCCTGGAGCAGCGCGACGCGCACGTCCGCGACCTGCACCGCCGGCACCCCTGCCGGCACGGGCCTCGGCTGCTCCATCAGGACGGCGCCGGCGCCCGCCCGCACCGCCTGGTCGATGTAGAGATGGCCGTCTGTCCTCTCGCCCTGCACGGCCACGAACAGATCCCCCGCCTGGACACGCCGGGAGTCCACGCTGGCATGCGAAATCACCCGGTCCGGGTCACCCTGCACGAGCCTGCCGCCAGTCGCCTGCGCGAGTTCGCGGATGTTCAACGGAGCTCCTCCAGTGCCAGCGCCGCCTCTTCCCGGTCGCTGAAGTGCTCGACCACGTCGCCGAGCAGCTGGTAGTCCTCGTGTCCCTTGCCCGCGATGACGACGGCGTCGCCGGGCTGCGCGTCGCGCATGGCCATGCGGATCGCCCGCCTGCGGTCGAGCTCGCGCACGTAGTTGCGCTTGCCGAGCTCCTTGATGCCCGACTCGATCTGGTCGCAGATGACCGCCGGATCCTCCGAGCGCGGATTGTCGGTCGTTGTGTAGACGCGGTCCGCCAGGCCGGCCGCCAGGGCGCCCATCTGCGGCCGCTTGCCGCGGTCGCGGTCGCCGCCGCAGCCGAATACGATCAGCACCCGGCCAGGCGTGATGGCGCGCACGGCCCCGAGCAGCTTCGCGATGCCGTCCGGCGTGTGGGCATAGTCCACCACGACCGAGAACGGCTGACCCCTGTCGACGCGCTCGAAGCGGCCGGGCGGCGCCGGGGCGTCCTCGAGCGCCGCAACCACTTCGCCAAGGGCGAGGCCGGCGCCAAGCGCCGCCGCCGCGGCGGCCATGGCGTTCTGCACGTTGTACACCCCTGCGATGGGCAGCCGGACGGGGAGCGACTCCTGCGCGGTAGCGAGCGTGAAACGGCTGCCGTCTGGACTCAGCTCGATGTCCCGTGCGACGAGGTCGGCAGGCTCCTGGACGGCGAAGCGGATCGGTCGTCCCCTGAGCTGGCGCGTGAACGCGGTCGCGGCCGCGTCGTCGGCGTTGACGACGCCGAACCCCGCCGGCGGGATCATGGCAAAGAGCCGCAGCTTGGCGCCCAGGTAGCGGTCGAACGTGACGTGGTAGTCGAGGTGGTCCTGCGTCAGGTTGGTGAAAATGGCGCCGTGGAAGTGCACGCCGTGCACGCGGCCCATGTCGAGCGCGTGCGACGAGACCTCCATGACGACGTCCTGGGTGCCCTGCGTCAGCATCTGGCGGAACCAGCGCTGCAGGTCGGTCGCCTCGGGCGTCGTCCTGTGCGCCTTCTCGGCGTGACCGCCGATCGTCTGCTCCACGGTGCCGAGCAGGTCCACCTTGCGCCCGGCGCGCCGCAGGATGTGGCGCAGCAGGTACGTGGTCGTCGTCTTGCCGTTCGTGCCGGTGACGCCGAAGATGCGCAGGTGGCGCGACGGCTCGCCGTGCACCCGCGCGGCCAGGAGCCCGAGCGCGTCCCGGGTGTCGTCCACCACGATCGCGGGCGTGCCGGCCGGCACCTCGTCGGGCCGGCTGACGCAGACGGCGACCGCGCCCGCCCGCACCGCGTCCCGGATGAACGCGTGGCCGTCATGCACGCGGCCGACGATCGCGCAGTAGATGTCGCCCTGTCCGACCTCGCGCGAGTCGTGCTGCACGTCCACGACCTCGATGTCCTGTCCGACCACCTGACCGATGCCATGCGCCAGTTTCGAGAGCAACATATCCTAATAAACCTCCGCCAGCCGGTGGCTGCACTCCCAGTATGACGAACCGGTCTACATGTTATGCGAATTCGGCGGGGCCTGGGCCCGCACCCAGACAGTTGCCCCGAGCGGCAGCCGGGTCCCCGGCGCCGGCTCCTGTTCCACCACCGTGCCCTCGCCCTGCACCCTGAGGCGCAGACCGACTTTGTCCAGCGCCTGGGCTGCGGCGTCCACGCTCAGCGAGCGCAGGTCCGGCACCGTCGCCTGCCCTGCGGCTCCCAGGTAGACGAGCACCTGCGATCCGGGCTGGATCGCAGCGCCGGCCGGCGGGAACTGGTCCGTCACCTTCGTGCCGGGGCCGATCAGGTTCGCCCCGAGGCCGAGGGAGCGCAGGGCCTTGACGGCCCCGTCGCCGCTCATGCCGGCTAGGTCCGGCAGGGGCTTCGGCTCGGGCACGTCCGGCGGAACGTCGAGGGCGGCCATGACGCGAGCCATCGCCCGCCCCACCACAGGTGCCGCGATCTGGCCGCCGTAGTATGGGCCGACCGGCTCGAAGATCTGCACCAGCATCGCTACCTGCGGCGACTGGGCTGGGCCGAAGCCGACGAAGGACGAGATGTACTTGCCCTCCACGTACCGCCCGTTGATCACCGCCTGCGCCGTGCCGGTCTTTCCGGCGAGCGCATAGCCGGGAATCTGGGCGGGTCGCCCGCTGCCTTGCTTGACCACGCCCTCCAGGAGCCGCACCGCCGTGCGCGCAGAAGCCTCCGGGACGATGCGTTGCGCCGCGCCATGCCAGCGGCTGACTACTTTCCCGCCGGGCGACACGATCTCCTTCATCAGATGCGGCTGGTGCCAGATCCCTCCATCCGCGATCGCACCGATCGCGGAGATCAGGCTGACGGGCGTCAGGGCGAGCGTCTG
>JAJZQO010000020.1 GCA_021847575.1 Bacillota bacterium
CGACGAGACATCGGTGCTTGGGGCGATCGCCGCGGCGGAGAGCCTCGGTCCCCTCGGCCTCCTGGTGAACTGCGCCGGTGTAGGCATTGCCCAGACGGTGCTGGGGCGTGAAGGCGCTCGCCCTCTGCAGGACTTCGCGCGGGTCGTCCAGGTGAACCTGATCGGCACCTACAACGCCATCCGCCTGGCGGCCGACGCCATGCGCAAGAGGAAGTCCGGCCCGGACGGCGAGCGCGGCGTCATCGTGACGACGGCCTCTGTGGCGGCGTTCGAGGGTCAAATCGGCCAGGCCGCATACAGCGCCTCGAAGGGAGGCATCGTTTCGCTGACCTTGCCCCTCGCGCGCGAGTTTGCGCGTTACGGCATCCGAGTCGTCGCAATTGCCCCGGGCATCTTTGACACACCCATGCTGGCGGGTCTCCCGGAAGAGGCGCGCCAGTCGCTGGGCCAGCAGGTGCCATTCCCACCACGGCTCGGCCGGCCCGCTGAATACGCTGCACTCGTCCTGCACATCCTGCGGAATCCCATGCTGAACGGGACGGCTGTGCGCCTGGATGGTGCCATGCGTATGGGGGCCCGCTGACGTGGAACGACCGCTCGTGCTCGACCTGACACGACTCCTGCCCGGTCCCCTGGCGGGCCGCATTCTGTGCGACCTCGGCTACAGGGTGCATCGGCTGGTGCCGCCTGGCGGCGATCTGATGGAAGGACATGCTCCCGAGACTTTCGCCTGGCTGCATGCCGGCAAGACCGGGGAGACCCTGGATCTCAAGGCCGCGGCGGGCAGGCGAAGGCTTTTGCAACTGGTCCGGGAGGCGAGGGTCCTGCTGGACTCGAACCGGCCCGGCGTCATGGAGCGCCTGGGCGTTGGTCCTGAGGAACTGCGCGCTGTCAATCCGGCCCTCAGCTATGTGCGGATCGCGGGGCACTCCGCCGCGGCCTTCCGGCAGAACCCTGGTCACGACCTCACGTATCTCGCCGCTGCAGGCCTGCTCGGCCGCTTCGAAAGCGCTTGGCCCCAGGTGCAGCTTGCGGACAGCGCGGGAGCCATGTGGGCCGCGCTGGCGGCGCAGCAGGGGATCTTGCAGGGTGGCGGGTTCTTTGAGGTGCAACTCGAACGTGCGCCGCGCGTTTTCGCCTATCCCGCGGTGCCCGGTCTCGGCGGCAACCTAGTTTGCTACGCGGTCTACGGCGCGAAGCAGGGCCGGGTGGCGCTCGCTGCCTTGGAACCGCACTTGTGGCAGCGGTGCTGCGAGGCTCTGGGTCATGCCGAGTGGGCGAGCGAGAATTATGGTCCCGCATCTGCGGTCAACGACGTGTACAGGGAACTGCAGGCGATCTTCATGCAGCGCACAGCGGCCGAATGGGACGAGTTCGCCCGAATTGGGGCGCTGCCGCTGAGAGCGATCCACCCCGAGGCTGTCGCCGACCCCGAGGACACCATTGTGCCGTGGGTGCAGGAGAGTGGTGTCAACAGCTGAATGGTCTGGACGTGCCGGCATCGACAGATGGTGCAATGCGCAGGCGCACTGTGCGTGCAGCGGTTACGGTGTCAGGGCTCAACCACTGGCGATCGCCTCGAATCCGGTTCTTTCGTCGCTTCCTCGACGTGGCGGCGAACAGGCTGCGATTGCCTGCCATCCAGTCTTCACGCAAACACGGCGATGATCGCGAGCATGTCCTGCACAAGTTCCCGGGTTCGGGGAGCACGACCGGCCCAGCCAAGACGGCAACGCGGACGCCGCGTGCCGGCGTCGCCCCGGGCAAGGCAGGGCGCGAGAGAGGGGCGCAAGCAGGGCGAGCGGCCGCTTGCCCCGACGCGTCTAATATCCGACGGCGACCACCGCGTCCACGATCACCATGTCGTCCGTGATGTCACCCTTGTCCGCGAGCAGCACGCCGCTGCTCGCAATGAGGCCGCCGGATACGACCCGCACCTTGACCTTGCCGTAGGGGAAGGTGCTCTCGACGGCGTTCAGATCCACCTGCTGCGGCTGGCCTGGCACGCCCAGCGTGACCTCCACCTGCATCTGGTTGATGTCGCCATCCGGAAGCACGCTGCGTATGCCAGGCATGGAATTGTGGCCGATCGCGCTGTGGCAGGCCCGTACGCAGGCTGAAGTGACATCCTGTCCGTGCAGGTCAATGCCTTGGCCGATCTCGACGAACATCACGCGTTCCAAGTAAATCGCCTCCCGTTCCTCTCATCCTCCCTCAGTGCCCCCTCCACCGCAACGGCAGCGCGCCGCAAGGCTCCGCCTCCCTGCCATGCGCCGCCTACTTGAGCACGTACGCCGTGACACCTTGGATGCCGAAACTCGAGATGCGAGACGCGCCCGCGTCGATGAAGATGTCGATCCGGGCGCCCTTGATCGCGTCGCCGGTGTCGACCGCCCGCGCGAGGAAGCCGTCCGCCGGCAGGATGGACGACTTGTAACCGGTCACCCAGAGCAGGGTGCCGAGCGGGATGACGCGCGGGTCCACCGCGACATCTCCAGCGACAAGGGGGTTCCCGTAGTAATCCACGGCGCTGTAAGGATAGTTGTCCCTGGCGCTCGGCCCATAGGCGGTTGCGGCGAGGCGCAAGCGCCCTGCAACCTGGTGACCGTCGAAGGCCTCGGCCACCCGAGCAGGGGCAGCCATCGCTGCCTGCGCTGCGGGACGATCCTCGCGCTTTGGGTGATGCTGAGGCGGGCCCTGGTGCGCGATTGTCGCGTGCTGGGCCACGGCCGCGGAGTGCGCAAGGGCGCTGGCCGGCACGGCGGTCAGCAGAGCCATGGCGCCTGTGACGGCGATCAGCCGCTTGAAGTCCTGATGCACTGCAGTCGCCCTCCAACCTTAGTATGGCGGTCGGTTGTCGGACTGAGTCTACGCGGACGTGGCACGCATGTCATTTCGCAGAAACGGGCCTGAGTTCGCCATGGCCGGGCTGACATTGCGGAATGCGGTCCGGTGCGGAGTTGCGTGCAGCATTCTTGCGACGTGGGTCTCAGCGGCATTCCTGCTGCATCGTGTGTGGCATGCTTGAGCTGATGGCATGAAGAAGGAGGCAACGCCGTTGGCATGCTTTTTAAGCGAACTGTTTAAGCCCTGTGGACGCGAAGATCAGAGCCGCCGGCTCATGGGCCGGTATTGCGCCGCCAGCCGTGCTCGGCTACGACGTTTCGGGAACGTTTGTGGAGCTCGGACCTTGCGTGAAGACAATCGAGGTCGGCCAGGACGTCTATTTCACACCTGAGATTTACGGTAACCACCATGGCAGCGACGCGTAATACGTCGCCGCACCCGCCGCGATCGTGGCCCCAAAGCCGTACGGTGTCGGCCATGTCGAGGCCGCGGCCATCCCGCTTGCGGGAGGCACGGCGTGGGAGGGCGTGGTCCGCAGGCTGCGGATCAATCCTGGCGAGACAGTGCTCATTCTTGGCGGTGCGGGTGGCGTCGGCACGTTTGCGGTACAATTCGCCAAAGCCTGTGGGCCGCAGGTGCTCGCGACAGCGAGCCAGCGCAACCACGCCGCACTCGAGGAACTCGGCGCGGATCTCGCCATCGACTACCGCGACGAGGACGTCGCGGCCCGGGTGCGCGCCGCAACAGCGGGGCACGATGTCGACTGCCTGTTCGACTGCGTCGGCTCGGTGGCGCTCTACCCGGCTTTGCCGGCCGTGCGGCCGTTCGGGCGCGTCGCGACCATCCTCGGCGGCAGCGGTGACATTTCGCCGCTCGTGTTCCAGAACCAGACGCTGCACGGGATCTTCCTGACGCGCGAGCGGCGACGCCTCGAGGAGATGGTGCCGCTTTTCGCCTCAGGACGCGTCAGGTGGCTGATCGATGAGGTGCTGGACCTGCGGCAGGTCGCGAAGGCCCATCGGCGTCTCGACTCGGGGCATGGCAGGGGCAAGATCGTCCTCGAAGTCGGCGGGTAGATCCCGGGTTTGCGGCGCAGGCATCGCGGACCTCTGGCGCGAAGCCCCGGGGGATGGACGCCCGACGATCGAAAGGGGCCACATGCGTGCGCAAGCTTGAAGTAAGGCAGGTGGACGCCTTCACCTCGCGGCCGCTCGAGGGCAATCCGGCTGGGGTCGTGCTCGAGGCGGGGGGCCTCTCGGCGGACGAGATGCAGGCCATAGCCAGCGAGATCAACTGCTCGGAGACCGCCTTCCTGCTGCGACCGCAGCACGGCGATCTGCGCCTGCGCTACTTCACCAGGACGCAGGAGGTGGACCTTTGCGGCCACGCCACCATCGCCAGCTTGCAGGCTTTGCTGGAGGAGGGACGGGCCGCCGGGACGCTCACGGCCGAAACGCGGGTAGGCGTCCTGGAACTCGAGATCGGTGCGTACGGAATGCACTGGATGCGTCAGGCCACGCCGCGCTTCAAGGACTGGCAGGACGACACGGGCGAACTGCTGGAAGTGCTCGGTCTGACGCATGGGGATCTCGACCCCTCGATACCGGTCGGACTCGCTTACACCGGCCTCTGGGACCTTCTCGTGCCCGTCCGGGATCTTGCAGCACTCAATGCAGCGGGACCGGATCCACGCAGGCTCGGCGCGCACAACAGGCGGCGGGGCATCGTCTCGACGCATCTCTTCTGCCGCGAGACGCAGCGCGCCGGCAGCACTCTGCACACCCGGGACTTCTCGCCCGCGGCGGGCGTGCCCGAGGATCCGCACACGGGAACGGCAAGCGGCGCCCTGGGCGCCTACCTGGTCAAGGAGGGCGTGCTCGCCCCCGGCCGCCATATCTTCGAGCAGGGCTGGACCGTGGGTCGGCCAGGGCTCATCCACGTCGATGTGGCCGAAGGCGCGGCGACGGTGCGGGTCGGCGGCCAGGCGGTAACGGTCATCGCCGGCAAGTTCTCGCTTCCGGATCCGGCCTGAGAACGTCTGCGATCGCTCGGGACGCACCATTGCACACAGCCCCGGGGACAACCCGGGGCTGCGCCCTTCCTTACCCTTCAGCGTGTGCGCGGGAAGCCGAGGTCGACAGAGCTCGTGGCGGGATCCGGCCAGCGGCTCGTCACCACCTTGCCGCGCGTGTAGAAGTTGATGCCTTCCGGGCCGTACATGTGCGTGTCGCCGAAGAGCGACTGCTTCCAGCCGCCGAACGAGTAGTAGCCGACAGGAACGGGGATCGGCACGTTGATGCCCACCATCCCCGCCTCGACGTCGAACTGGAAGCGCCGTGCGGCGCCGCCGTCGCGGGTGAAGATCGCCGTACCGTTGCCCCAGCGGTTTTCGTTGATCAGGTGGACGGCTTCCTCGTAGGTTTCGACCCGCACCACGGAGAGCACAGGGCCAAAGATCTCGTCGCGGTAGCAGTCCATCTCCGGTGTCACATGGTCGAGCAGGGAGACGCCGAGGAAGAAGCCGGGACGCGACGTGACAGGGTCCGCGCGGCCGTCGACGACCACCTGCGCGCCCTGGCGGTGGCCGGAATCGATGTACGAGGCGACGCGGTCGCGGTGCTCCGAAGTGATCAGGGGACCCATCTCAGAAAGGGGGTCCCTGCCGTCGCCGATGCGCACCTTCGGCATACGCCGCTTGATCGCGGCCACGAGGTCATCGCCGACGGAGCCGACCGCGACGACAACGGAGATCGCCATGCAGCGCTCCCCCGCCGAGCCGTAGCCCGCGGAGACGGCGGCGTCGGCCGCCATGTCGAGGTCGGCGTCGGGCAGCACCACCATGTGGTTCTTGGCGCCTGCCAGGGCCTGAACGCGCTTGCCCGCGCGGTTCGCCGTCTCATGGATGGACCGTGCCACAGGCGTCGAGCCGACGAAGGAGACCGCCTTGACGTCCTCGCTTGCCAGCAAGGCATCCACCGCCACCTTGTCGCCCTGTACGACGTTGAAGACGCCGTCCGGCACGCCAGCCTCGGACAGGAGCTGCGCCATCAGCAGCGACGGCGACGGATCCTTCTCGGAGGGCTTGAGCACGAAGGTGTTGCCGCAGGCGATTGCGTTCGCGAACATCCACATCGGCACCATGGCGGGGAAGTTGAAGGGCGAGATGCCTGCCACGACACCGAGGGGCTGGCGCATCGAGTAGACGTCGATGCCGGTGGAGGCCTGCTCGCTGTACGATCCCTTGAGCAGGTGGGGGATGCCGCACGCGAATTCGACGTTCTCGAGCCCGCGGGCCACTTCGCCCATGGCGTCCGAGAGCACCTTGCCGTGCTGGGCCGTCGTCAGTTCGGCGATTTCCCTGCGGTGTGCGTCGAGCGCGGCGCGCACGCTGAACAGGATCTCCGCGCGGCGCGATAGCGAGGTCGCCCGCCAGGTTGGGAAGGCCTCCCGCGCGGCTGACACGGCCGCCTGCACCTCTTGTGGGCTTGCGAAGTCCACCTCATGGGTCTGGACGCCTGTCGCCGGATTGTAGACGGGACCGCGCCGTCCCGAAATGCTGCTCACAGTCCTGCCGCCGATGAAATGCGAGATCCGTTCCAAGCGAGACTCCTCCTTGGCTGATGCCGCTCAGTCGGCCCGGCGCCGCACCCCTTCGAGCACCACCTGAAGCGCCTGGTCGAGATCGGCCTCGTCGATGACGAGCGGCGGCTGAAGGCGCAGGACGTTGCTGTCGACGCCGCCGACGCCGATCAGGACACCATGCTCGCGGCAATAGGCGCGGACGGCCTTCGCCTGTGCCGCGTCGGGCTCTTTGGAGCCTGGGTCCTTGACGAGTTCGACACCGATCATGAGACCGAGCCCCCGCACCTCGCCGACCCCCGGAATGTCCTGGGATGCCTGGCGCAGCCGCGACATCGCCTGCTCGCCAAGACGCGCCGCCCGACCCGGCAGGTCGTCCTCGAGCATCACGTCCAGGTTCGCGATCGCGGCGGCGCAGGAGACCGGGTTGCCGCCGAAGGTGGAGAGATGCTCGCCGGGCTTGAAGCTGTCGGCGATCTCGGGCCTTGCGATCGTGGCCGAGAGCGGGAAGCCGTCGGCGATGCCCTTGGCCGAGACGAGGATGTCGGGCTCGACAGCGAAATGCTCGACGGCGAAGAGGCGGCCCGTGCGCCCGAAGCCGCACTGCACCTCGTCCGCGATCAGCAGGATGCCGTAGCGCTCCAGGATCGCCTTGACCTGCGGCAGGTAGGTCTTCGGAGGCACGATGATACCGCCCTCGCCCATGACAGGCTCCGCGATGAACGCCGCCACGTCGCCGCTCGTGTGAAAGCGGATGACATCCTCTACAGCCGCGGCAGCCTGCTCGCCGATCTCCTCGGGGCTGCCCTTGAAGCGCGAGCGGTAGGGGTAGGGCGTTGGGGCGAAGGCGACGCCCGGCAGATACGGGCCGCCGCGGGTCTTGCGAGAGAGGTTTCCCGTCAGGCTGAGGGTGCCGACCGAGCGTCCATGGAAGCTGCGTTCGAGGGCGATGAACTCGTGCCGCCCTGTGAAGGACTTGGCCATGCGCATGGCGGCTTCGATGCCCTCGGCGCCCGAGTTGGCGAAGAAGGTCTTCTGCAGCCTGCCGGGCGTGACCTGGGCCAGGCGCTCGGCGAGATCCGCGACGGGCTCGACATAGTAGGTGTAGGAACTGGCGTGGATCAGGCGGTCGATCTGGGCCTTGGCGGCGTCCCGCACCTTGGGGTGGACGTGACCCGCATTGACGACCGAGATACCCGCAAAGCAGTCGATGTACTGGCGCCCGTCCTGAGCCTCGATGCGCGCTCCCGCGGCGCGGGCGACCACCACCGGTTCGAGACCGCCCGTGAAGCTCGTGTTCACGTAGCGGTCGTACTTCTCCCTCGTGTTCGTGGCAGACCCTCCTTCAGCCTCAGCCTAGTAGAGCGATACGTCCTGCGTGAGGGACATGACGTCAAAAGTCGGCGCCCTGGCCCTTTACACCGTGTCCAGTTCACGTCTGCCGATCTGCAGGTGGGCAAGAAGCGCGAGCATGAGACCTGGCCGCCTGTGGGGACTCAGGAAGTCCTCGCCGAGCAGGGCCCTGATCCGGTCGATCCGGTAGTAGACCGTCTGGCGCCGGATGCGGAGCCTGCGGGCGGCCTCCTCCTTCTGATCGCACTGCAGCAGCACAGCGAGGCTGCGCACGAGCTCCGTGCCGTGACGACGGTCGTAGGCGAGCAAGGGGCCGATCTCCTCCTCCACGAGGCGGGCGAGGTCGAAGCCGTCGCGGAGGTTCGCCAGCATCTTGAGGGCGCCGAGTTCGTCGTAAAGGATGCTGCTCTCCCCTTGGGACCACTGTCCCGCGTTCAGTGCCAGTTCCGCCTCGCTGACGCCCCTGGGCAGTTCGTCCAGCGGCAACCGCGCCGAGACGCCGATCTGTGGGGGCACACCTCCGGAACCTTCCGCGACGCACCGGAGGCCGTCTGCGAGGCGTCTCAGCTGAGCCGCGCCGAACGGGTCGAAGAGCAGCATGGCGACAGCGCTGCGGTGGACGCCGACCAATGCCGCCCGTTCCGTGGCCGTCACATGCCGGCGGATTTCCGCCGCAAGTTCGCCAAGCGACGCGCCGGGGCAGCGCAGCAGGATTAGACTTGCCGCTGCAGGCAGGCGCCCCAGGCGCCGATAGCGCCCCAGATCGTCTGAAAGCAGGCCGGGCGGCTCCTGGCGAGTAAGCAGGCGGGCGACGACGAGGTCGTCGTCTGCTGCTGCAGCGAGAGGGGGCCGCGGCACATGCGGCGGCGCCTGGGCGAGGGCCGCGGCTGCGAGGTCCAGCGCCATGCCCGCCGCCACCCGGCCGTCTCCGGCACAGGCGACCGCAAGCAGCCCGTATCGCCCGTCCTGCTGCGTGATGAGGCGCGAGACGACGGCGCTGCCGTCGCCGAGAGTCGCGTCGCGCATGCTGGCGTGGCCGTCGCGCAGCTCGCGCAGGAGTTCTTCCGACATGTCCGCAAGGGCACCTGTGCGCTCCGGCGGTCCCGATGTGAGGGTTCTGCCCGCGGCAGGCAGAAGGACGGCCGCGTCGCCGAGCCAGAGGCCAAGCCGCGCGAAGATTTCCTCTTCGCGCGCCGCTGCGCCCTGCAGGCGGCGCAGGTCCTCCGCAAGCTGTTGCAGGGAGACAAGGGCCTGCTGCTCACCCTGCAGGATCAGTCCATGCACGTCGCGGGTGATGTCGACGAACCGCACCGGCGTCGGGAATGTCACGAGGGGCAGCGAAAGCCGGTCCGCGAGGCGGAGCATATCGTCCGGGACGCTCCTGAGGTACCTGCCGAGCTCGACGCAGACCCCCGCGACGCGGCAGTCCGCGAGCCGCTCGAGGTAGCGCCGCCGATCATGTGGCTGGCGCAGGCCCACGCCCGTCGAGAGGATGAGCTCCTGCCCACGCAGGTAGCGGGCGATGTCCGGAATCTCGCCGACATGCACCCAGCGTACGGGCGCGTCGAGACCCGCCCTGCCGGCGAGGAGCTCCGCGCCCTGGAAGGCCGGGCGCCGTAGCACCTCGCGCAGCGTGGGCAGGACGGCGGGACTCTCTTCGGACATCGTCGTCACCGACCTTGCGCGACCCCTGGGGCAACGGCATGGGGAAGGGCCGGGGCACGGCTCTCAGCCGAGCGAGGCGAGGAAGTGGCCATAGAGCGGATGCGACTCCCCAAGGGCTTCAAGGGCGCCGCGCACCCCTTGCACGATGCTCTCCGACTCGACCGGCGAGCACCAGCCGGCGACCGGACCGAGTCTCGCGAACGCCAGCGTCAGCGTCGCCACGTCGCAGGTGCAGTAGGCGGAGATGTCCTGCGATCTGCCTTCGGCGAAAAGCTGGCGGACATCCCCGCCGTCGACGCCGAGTTTGCCCGGGATGCCGAGCATCGTCGCGAGTTCGTGCTGGCTGAGAGGGGTGGAACTGCCGTAGTCCGAGAGAACGTCCATCACGTCGAGATGCGCCTCGCGGAACCTCTGCCTGTATTCGCCCCGCCAGAGCGCGGCGGGCGAGACGCCATGCCAGATCGCCCTCTGCACCAGTACCGGCATGTCGAAGCGGCGGCCATTGTACGTGACGAGCCTGACAGCGGGGGCTCTGTGCGCGAAACCTGCCCAGAAGTTTTGCAATAGCTGTGCCTCGTCGCCGCCACCAAGCGGGCGCAGGACGTCGACGCTGCCGTCCGGGCCGATGACACAGACCGAGATCTCGACCACCTGGTGGTAGAGTGGCTTGGGAAAGCCGAACGCCTCACCCTCCGATCTGGGCGGGGCGACAAGCGGCATGGCCTCGGCATCGGTCAGATCGGGCTTTGCCAGCACGCGCCTAGCCATGTCGGGGTCGACGACGGTCTCCACATCGAAGACCAGCGCAGGCCTCAAGGCGGCACCCCTTCCTCTTTTCCTTCGAGCACGCTAGCGGCTTCCGCGCGGCGGCCTCTATTCCTGCTCGCCGTCCCACGGCGGGAAGCTCCGCCTGCGGCCAGGTCCTTCTGGTACTCTGGTACAATGACCCAGGACATCAGGGCACGGCTATGCTGGGAAGAGACGCTGCGGACGATTGGGGGGATCGATCTGGCCAGGAGCGAGTTCCTGCGCCTGCAGGAGGTCCGCAAGGCCTACGGTGACTTGCGGGCGGTCGATGGCGTCGACCTCGGTATCGAGCCGGGACAGATCTTCGGTCTCTTGGGACCGAACGGCGCCGGCAAGACCACGACGCTCGAGATGATCGAGGGGCTGAGGCGTCCCGACGCGGGCCGCATCACCTACGGCGAGCACGATCTGGTGCGCGAGCCGAGGGTGGCGCGGGAGCGCTTCGGCGTGCAGTTGCAGACCTCGGCGTTCTTCGAGCTGCTGCGGGTCGACGAGACGATAGACCTCTTCGGAAGCTTCTATAAGCACACCATCCCGACCGATCGGCTCATCGAGCGGTTCGAACTCGGCGAGAAGCGCAAGGCCTACGTGCAGAACCTGTCGGGCGGCCAGCGCCAGCGGCTTGCGGTGGCGCTCGCACTGGTGAACGACCCGGAGGTCGTGTTTCTGGACGAGCCGACGGCGGGCCTCGACCCGCAGGCCAGGCGCAACGTCTGGGATTCGGTGCGTGAGCTGCAACGGGAGGGCAGAACGGTCGTCCTGACAACGCACTACATGGACGAGGCGGAGGCCCTGTGCGACCACCTCGCGGTGATGGACCACGGCCGCGTTCTGGACGAGGGCCAGCCGCAGGAACTGATCCGGCGGCACCGCCCCGGGGCGTTCATCGAACTTGCGGCGGAGGTGCCGATCGACGACGAACTGCGCCTTCCCGGACTTGAACGCGTGTCGCGGGACGGAGCGAAGACGATCCTCATGACGCAGCGCCTCGACGAGACGCTGTCGGCGCTCGCCGAATGGGGCAGGAGCCGCGAGGTGCCGCTTACCGGTCTCGCGACGCGCTCCGCGACGCTCGAGGACGTCTTCCTGCAGCTGACGGGAAGGAGCCTGCGCGACTGATGAGACAGCTCTTGATGGTGACGGGGGCGCTCTTGCGTTCGATGGTGCGCAACCGGCAGGCCCTCTTCTGGACGTTCTTCTTTCCCGTCCTGCTGATGGTGGTGTTCGGCTTCCTCGGCAACTCGAATTTCAAGCTGAACCTTCTCATCTCGGGACCCAAGTCGGGAACCGAGGCCAGGATCGTGCAGGCGTACAGGAAGATCCCGTACTTCAGCGTAAGGCGCGAGGACCGCAGGCAGGCCCTGCACATGGTGCGCATCGGCCAGGCCGATGCGGTGCTGCTGCTGCCCAAGGCCGCGACGCCGCCGCCCTGGCACGCGACCCTCGTCTACAACAGCGCCAACATGCAGACGGCCCAGCAGGCCGTATCGGCCGTGACGTCGGCCGCCGCGCAGATCAACCTCGCCATGGCCGGGGCGCGGCCCGTCTTCTCCGTCCAGCCCAAGGCCGCCTCCGGCAGCCGAAGCTCCACGTACCTCGACTTCCTGCTGCCGGGTGTCCTGGCGCTGATGGCGATGCAGAACAGCCTGTTCGGCGTGGCGGGGAGTCTCACGCGCTGGAAGGAGAAGGGGGTATTGCGCCGCTTTCTGGCGACTCCCCTGACGCCGCTGCAGTTTCTTGGCGGCGTCGTGCTGTACCAGCTCGTCTTCGGCGTCCTCAGCGCCGCGCTGATCGTGGCGATCGCCATGGCGCTGCTGCACGCCACTGTCAGCCTGCCTCTGCTGCCGCTTCTCGCGACCGTCATCGTCGGCATGGCGGCGTTCCTCGCAATCGGCTTCGTCATCGCCGGCTTCGCGAAGACGGAGGAGGCGAGCATGCCGATCATCAACGTGGTCAGCTTTCCGATGATGTTCCTGAGCGGCGTCTTCTTCCCTGTCACGAGCTTGCCGCCGATGCTGCGCTCCATCGTGCACTTCCTGCCGCTCACCTATCTCGTGGACGGCGTGCGCGGACTGATGTCGGGACAGTACCTGCCATGGGCACAGTCAGTGCAGGGCGACATCCTCGCTCTGGCCGTCTGGTTCGTCATCCTCGCGTTGATCTCGAGTCGCACCTGGCGCTGGGAGTAGCAAGCCCTGACCGTCCGTCCTCGGATATCATGGCGGGAGAAGGCGGTCCCGCAATGGAGGCGAACGGATGGACGTGCGGCTCAGGCCAGCGCAGGAGACCGACCTCCCTTTCTTCTACCGCTGGCAGGAGGAAGATCTCGGCTGGGAGCGGTACACCTGCCGGCCGGTGGAGTTCGTGCGTCCGTACCCGGTCTTCCGCGCGCGTTACATGGAAGCCCTGCGCGGCGGTCGCGAGGTGGTGTTCACCGTACTCAGGGACGGCGAGATCGTCGGTCGCACGGTCGCCCAGAACGAAAACCCGCGCAACCGCAGCCTGGAGATCGGCTACTACCTCGCCGCCGGCGCGCGCGGGCAAGGTGTCGGCCGCGAGGCCGTCAGGACCTTTGTCGGCATCCTCTTCACCTGGCCCGGCAAGATGCTGCACAAGCTCTATGCCACGACGTCGGCCGACAACGGGCCCTCGATCGCGGTGCTGGAGGCCGCCGGATTCCGTCTCGACGGCCGCTTGCGCGAACACTACCTGATCGATGGCGCGTTCAGCGACGAACTCTACTATTCGCTTTTGCGGCGCGAATGGCGGGCCCCGGAGCCTTAGCCGGATTTGGCAACAGCCGAGCGAGATCGGCTGACGCGGCAGTCTTACAGGGCGTCGCGTCTCTCAGGCGTTTCACATGCGGCAAGGCTGCACATTCACTGTATTTTCAGCCGCGGTGGGTAGACTGACCAACAGGTCTCAGCGGGGGGGACGTATCTATTGTGTGGCATCGCCGGGGTCGTCGGACGAGAGTCTCGCGAGGTCGCCCAGGCTGAACTGGAGCGCATGCTCTCGGCTCTCAGACACCGCGGGCCCGACGACGAAGGAACGTATTTCGGACCGGGCGCCGCGATCGGCATGCGCCGCCTGGCGATTGTGGACCCCAGGGGCGGTGCGCAGCCCTTTTTCAGCGAGGACAGGCGCATCGTCGCGGTGGTCAACGGCGAGATCTACAACCACGCCGAACTGCGCCGCGACCTCGAACGCCGCGGACACCGCTTTGCCGGCGGATCGGACGCGGAGGTGGTGGTTCACCTCTACGAGGAACACGGCCCCGCCTTCGCCGAGGAACTCTCAGGCATGTTCGCTGTGGCCGTCTGGGACAGCGCAAGGCGCAAGCTGGTGCTGGTGCGGGACCCGCTCGGCATCAAGCCGCTGCTCTGGCGGCGGGCGCACCATGGAGTCGCGTTCGCTTCGGAACTGCGCGCGCTGCTCGCCCTGGGCGATGTCCCGCCGCTCAACCTCGAGGCCCTGGACCGCTATCTCCTCTACCGGACTTCCGTCGGCGAGGAGACGATCTGCGAGGGCATCCGGCGGGTGCCGCCAGGCAAGGCGCTTGTGTTGCACGCCGACGGACGCACGGAACTGCTGCACCTCGGCCAGCCCAGCCCGGCATTCCCGCAGCTTACCCTCGACGAGGCGACAGAGGAACTCGACCGCAGGCTTGCGCGCTCGGTCGAGCGCCATCTGCAGGGCGATCAGCCGATCGGTGTGCTACTTTCCGGCGGGGTCGATTCTGGGCTCGTGCTGCACTATGCGGCAAGTCTGCTCGGCGGCTCGCTCAGGGCCTACACGGCGGGCTTCCCGGACTTCGGCGACGAGGGTGAGGAGTTCGCGGTCACGGAGGCGACCGCGAGGGCGTACGGCGTGCCGCTGACGCGGCTCGAGATCGACGCCGGGGCAGCGCAAGAGCACCTGCTGATGCTGACCCGGGAAATCGACGAGCCGAACGGCGACCCGACGGCCTTGCCGCTCAGGGCGATCGCGCAGCGGGCCGCGCAGGATGTACCGGTCGTGCTGAGCGGCGAAGGCGCGGATGAACTCTTCGCCGGCTACCCCGGCTACGACGAACCGCTGGTGGTCGGCCGCTTCAGCCGATGGCTGCCCATGGCGCTGCGCCGGACGCTCGCAGCTTCGCGCCTGCCGGGGCGCGGCCTGGCCGCGCGCAGCCTGACGCCTCTCGGGGAGCGCTACCTCGGCATCGGCATGTGCTGGCAGGACGGCGAGCGCGAAGCCCTGTACCGACCGGATGTGCGGCGGATGCTCGCCGGGAGCCATCCGGGCGGCCTCGCGGCGGAGGCCTTCGCGTCCGCCGCGGCGCGGGGTGGCGACTGGCTCAGGTCGATGCTGCAGGTGGACCGGGAGGTCTGGCTTGCGGACGAGGCGCTCATGAAGCTCGATCGACTTACGATGGCCTTCGGACTCGAGGCGCGGGTGCCGTACCTCGACCGAAGCGTGGTGGAACTCGCGGACGCCCTGCCCTGGAACTACAAGGTGCGCGCGGGGCAGGGCAAGTTCGTGCTGCGGCAGGTGGCGCGGCGGCATCTGCCGGCCAGGGCCGCCCTGCGCCGCAAGCGCGGATTTCCATCGCCCATCTCCCGGTTGCTCGCGGGCCCCATGCGCGACTTCGCCTACGACGTCCTGACGGGCGATACGGCAAGGAACAGGGGCCTCTTCGACGGGACTGAGGTGCAAGGGGCGCTCGGGCGCCTGAGGGGCCGCCCTGGGCAGGACGGCCGCCATGTCTATGTTCTGCTGGCGCTTGAACTGTGGCTCAGGCAGGTCTACGATGTCGCACGCAGCGGCGCGGCGGCCAAGGCGGACTACGGCAGCTGAAAGACGACTCAGGTCCTTGAAGGCTTCGCGAACGAGCCGCCGATGGCGCCGCAGGCCGCGCCGAGAACGGCGCCCGCCAGCACGGCGCCGACGAGCGCGAACAGCACGGCGAATGGCGGCCAGGGAACCAGCACATGGCCTGCGTGCGGCCCTGCGAGATAGCGCAGGTAGCTGTCGCTGAGCAGCAGGATCGCGCCGCGCGGGAAGCCCGCGAGCAGGGCGCTCGTCAGACCGGCCACGAGCCCTCCGCGCAGCGCGGAGAGATCGTCGAGGCCGCGTCGCCGCAGGCGGAACCCGGCGCCTGCGAAGAGCACCACCTCCGCTGCGAACACCGCGATCGGCACCGGGGCGCCGTGCACCGTCATGCCTCTGGTGCCGTCGCAGGCGAGGAAGATGCCCCACGTGACCGCGGCGATGGCGAGGCCGGTCAGGAGCCCGGTGCGCACGGCAACGCCTCGCATGCCGCAACCCGTCACGCGCTTCTTCCTCCTTGATCTGGCCCGGCGGCACGGGGACGGGCTGGGGGCGCCGTTCGCGACCTTGGGCTACAATGGGCCGGGGGGCTATGATGGTGCGACGCAGCTTCCGCGTGCTTCCCGCCACATATGGCATTCTTGCCGTTCTCGTCGTCATGTACGTGCTCGAGGGCGGTCTCGGCGGTTCGCCCGGCATCATGCGCATGGTCAACCTCGGCGCGCAGGTGAACATCCTCGTGCTGCAGGGCCAATGGTGGCGCGTCGTCACTGCCATATTCCTGCATCTGAACCTGCTGCACATCCTGCTGAACGGCTACAGCCTGTTTGTCATGGGCGAACTCGTGGAGCCGGCGTTCGGCTGGCGCCGCTTCATCGGTCTCTTCCTGCTCGGCGGTGTCATGGGCGGACTTCTCTCGCTGGTCGCATATCCGCCCTATGCGGTGCTGGTCGGGGCTTCCGGCGCCATCTTCGGCCTGCTCGGCGCCACAGGCGTGATCGCCCTCGAGGCGCGCGGGCCCATGCGCGGCTCCCTCTTGCGCTGGCTGGGCAGCATCCTCGTCCTCAACCTGGCCTTCGATTTCATGTATCCTGGCATCGGCGTCTGGGACCACGTCGGCGGTCTCGTCGGCGGTTTCCTTGCCGCCTACATGATGGGTGGCGTGCGGCGGGTGCGGGGCACAGGCGCAAAGCTTGCGGGGGCCCTCTACGTCGTGGTCTGCCTCGGCCTCGTCGTCCTGGCACAGATGCGAGGCTAGGCGGGATCGGACCGTTCCTAAGATATACCGGCTCGCGCAAGGGCGACAACGGCCGGCAGAACCGTACCAGTGTGCTATAATGCTGGCAACTTCGGCGAAGGGGCCACGTCGTGCTTTCGAAGTTGCGCCCGCACCTTTACCTTCCGTCGGTCCAGAGCGTGGATCCCCGGTTGCTCCGTCGCCGGGGCATCAGAGGCGTCGTGCTCGATCTCGACAACACGCTCGCGGGCTGGAAGTCGCCCAGGCCTTCGCGCGAGGTGAAGGCCTGGGTCCAGCGGTTGCACGGACACGGCATCGACGCCGTCATTCTCAGCAACAACGGCCATGGCAGGGTACAGGACTTTGCCGGCTGGCTTGGCGTGCCATTCATCCCGCATGCGCGCAAGCCGTGGGCGCGGGGATTCCGCGAGGCAATGGCTGTCCTCGGCACGGTGCCGAAGTCGACGGCGGTGATCGGCGACCAGGTCTTCACCGACATCCTCGGGGGCAACCGTGCCGGTCTCTTCACCATCCTGGTGACGCCTCTGTCGCGCCAGGAGTTCATCGGCACCAAAGCGGTCCGCCGCCTGGAAGACGTCGTCCTCCACCACTTCGAGCGCACGGGCCTGCGGGCGCCGTCGAGCGCCGGCTAGTCGTTTTCCGGCACCTGGCGTCGGCGGGCGGAGGCCGTCGGCGTCAGGCGCTGTCATCCTCATGATCTTGCGTGCGAGGCGGTGCGCCCGTGGAGCTTCTGGGCCTGTTCGGCCGCGATATCGAGGGTTCGCTCTCGCCGGCTCTGCACGGCGCGGCTCTGCACGCGACGGGACGGGACGGGCAGTACATGGTCTGGGACATCGCCGCGGAAGACCTTGGTGCCGCTTTGCGCGGGGCACATCTGCTGGGTGCGCGTGGCGCGAACGTGACGAAGCCACACAAGCAGGCCGCCGCCCAGATGGTGATGCGCCTGCACCCGTGGGCGAAGCGCATCGGCGCGGTCAACGTGCTGCGCCGGACGAAAGGCGGCTGGGAGGGCCACAACACGGACGCCGACGGCTTCTGGCAGCCGCTGGCCGCCCTCTCCAGGCCGATCCGCTCGGCATTGGTGCTCGGCACGGGCGGGGCGGCCCTGGCCGTCTGTGCGGTGCTGGCCCGCGAAGGGATCGCCCTGCGCGTCGCGGGACGCAACCGGGAGATGCTCGGGCGGATGGGCCGGGAGTTCGGGGCCGAGACGATCGACTGGCGCCAGCGCGGTCAGCGCAGCGACGTCGATCTGGTCGTCAACGCGACGACGGTCGGGACAATGCCCTCCGACTCGCCGCTGGACGAAACCGATCTGCCTGAGGGCGCCATCGTCTACGACCTCATCTACCGGCCGCAGACGACCAGGCTGCTTCGCCTCGCGCAACTGCGGGGCTGCCGGACGATCGGCGGCGCCGGCATGCTGCTCGGACAGGCTCTGCTGTCCTGGCGGCTCTGGTATGACGAGGAGCCCCCGCACAGTGCGATGGCGACTGCCTTGCAGCAGGCGCTTGCGCGCACGCTCGTGACTGAAGGAGGGTTGTAGGCTTGCGCTATCTGACCGCGGGAGAGTCCCATGGACCAGCACTCGTCGGTATTCTCGAAGGCATCCCCGCAGGCCTCAGGCTCGCCGCTGCAGACGTCAACCGCGACCTCATGCGCCGACAGGCCGGTTACGGCCGGGGCCAGCGCATGAGCATCGAGCACGACGAGATCGAATGGCTCGCGGGGGTGCGTTTCGGCGAGACGCTTGGCTCGCCGATCGCCCTCATGATCCGCAACCGCGACTTCTCGCGCTGGCAGGAGCGCATGGCGACCGAGGGCCCGGAGACCGGGCCGATCTTCACGCGCCCGCGGCCAGGTCACGCCGATCTGGCCGGCGCGCTCAAGTACGACAGGCGGGATGCCCGCGACATCCTCGAGCGGGCCTCCGCACGGGAGACGGCAACGCGCGTCGCGCTCGGGGCGATCGCCAAGGCCTTCCTGCGCCACTTCGGCATCGAGATCATCTCGCATGTCGTCGCGCTCGGCGATGTGACCGCGCCGCCGCCGCCGAGCCTGGACCTCGAGGCGATCGACGCGTCTTTGGTGCGCTGCGCCGATCCCGAGGCATCGGCGGCCATGGTGCAGGCGATCGATGCGGCCCGTCTCAAGGGCGACACCCTGGGGGGCGTCGTCGAGGTGCGGGCCGTTGGCGTTCCGGTTGGACTGGGCGCGCACGTGCACTGGGATCGCAAGCTCGATGGGCGCCTTGGCCAGGCGATGTTGTCCGTGCCGGCCATCAAGGGACTCGAGATCGGGGCAGCCAACTGGTCTGCCGGCGTGCCGGGGTCCCAGGTGCACGACGAGATCGTCTACACGCCCGAACAGGGCTTCACGCGGCCTACCAACAGGGCGGGCGGCAGCGAGGGCGGCATCTCGAACGGGGAGCCCATCTGGGTCAGGGCGGCCATGAAGCCGCTGAGTTCCCTGCGCCGTCCGCTGAAGTCGGTCGACATGGCGACGAAGGAGCCGTTCCTGGCACAGGTCGAGCGGTCCGACATCACCGCCGTGCCGGCGGCGGGCGTCGTTCTGGAGGCGGTGATGGCGCTGGTGCTCGCCGAGCTCGTCCTCGAGAAGTTCGGCGGCGATTCCCTGGGGGATGTCGATCAGGCTTATCGCTACTTTCTCGGGCGGGTCCGTCCTTGATCGTCGCGCTCGTCGGGCTGCCCGGCGCAGGGAAGAGCAGAATCGGCCGGGAGCTGGCGCAGCGCCTCGGCTACGCCTTCCTGGACACGGACCAGATGCTGCAAGAGCGGTTTGGCGCGCCGGCGGGCGAGCTGTACGAGCGACTCGGCGAATCCGCGTTCCGCGATGAGGAGACCCGCTCGCTGCGCGAGGCCGTGCAGGGCACCGACACGGTCGTCTCGACGGGCGGCGGCACGGTGCTGCGGCCAGACAACAGGCGCCTGCTGCGCGAGGTCCGCGTCCTGGGGCTGACCGCGCGGGATCCACAGTTGCTCTCGCGCCTGCGCGGCGGCAGGGGTAGACCCGTGCTGGCGCCGAATCCTGCCGATCGCCTGCAGGCCCTGCGGCGCGATCGGCTGCCGCTTTACGAAGAGGTCGCCGAGGCCTGGTTCTGGACCGAATCGGCCCCGTCCCGGGCGGTCGACCGCATCACGGACTTTCTTGCGCTGGGGCACCTCGCGCCTGGCGTCTACTTCGGGCGCGGCGCCCGCCGCTTCGCCGGTTCGTTCACGGGCTTCGGGCGAAGCCTTCTGCTCACGCAGCCGCCACTAGCGGACAGTTGGGCGAGGTCTCTCGTCGACAACCTGCGCTATGGCGAGCGCCAGGTGACGCTCGAAGTGGTGCCGGACGGCGAGGCGGCGAAGGACTTCGCGGTCTACCGGAATCTGCTCGGGCGCATGGCGTCGCTCGCCATGACGCGGGACGAGGCCGTGGTGGCCCTGGGCGGCGGGGCCGTGACCGACCTCGGCGGTTTCCTTGCCGCCAGCTACATGCGTGGCGTGCCGCTCGTGAACGTGCCGACCACGGTGGTGGGACAGGCCGACGCAGCACTCGGCGGCAAGACAGGACTCAACCTGCCGGAGGGCAAGAATCTGGTGGGAGCCTTCTACCCTGCGCGGGCCACGCTCATCGATCCTGAGACCTTGCGGACCCTGCCGCTCGCGGAGTTCCGCGATGGCCTCGCCGAAGTCCTCAAGTGCGGTGTCGGCCTGGACGCGGAACTCTTCGAGGCGTGCGCCGGGTGGCGCCGTCCCCCTGCCGGACCGGCGCTCGACTTCGCTCTGGCGCGTGCGGCCAAGGCGAAGCTCGGACTGGTCGCGGCGGATCCCAAGGAATCGGGCGTTCGCGCCAAGCTGAACCTCGGTCACACGGCGGGCCACGCTGTGGAAGCTGCAAGCGGTTACGCGCTATCCCACGGAAGCAGCGTGGCAATCGGGCTGTCGGCGGTGGTGCGGCTTGCGGAGCAGCGCTACGCCTTCAAACACGCCGATGCCGTGCTCGGGGTGCTGCGCCGCCTTGGCCTGCCGATGCACTACCAGGGCGACGCGTCGGAGCTCTGGGGCTACCTCGTCCACGACAAGAAGAACGGCAGCCAGGGGTTCCGCATCGTCGTGCCACGGCGCATCGGCCAATGCGAGGTGGTAAGCGTCGATGAGGAGGAGATGCGGGAGTTGGCCGTCCTGGCCTGCACGCCGGTTGGATAGATATACTTGGGTGGCGGCCCCCCCGAAAACATGCTAGACGACACGAAAACTATCCTATTGACAGCGATCTCTCCACTTGTTATTTTCTATCTGCATAAGAATACCCCGCGAAATGGCAAACGGCTCGAAAGGGTCGGACGCAAAGCCACGGGTCTAAGGCCGAAAAGGCTATGATCGCCGGGTTGCCGAAGGGAGAAGGTTGGACCTCCCAAGGCTGATTGGGAGGCCTTTCGCTTTTTCGGGGCGGGGAGAGGAGGGGCATCATGTTGATGATGGCTGCGGTCCGATTCTCCACGTTCCTTCGCCGAGTACGCGACCCAAGGGGCCAGAGCATGGTTGAGTATGCCCTCATCATCGCTCTTATCGCCGTCGTGGTTGTCGGTGCCGTCTTCGCGCTGGGCGGGAAGCTCGGCAGTGTCTTCGACAGTATCACGAACAGCCTCTAAGGCTGGGGGGACGCCGCGGCGGCCCGGGCTTCGCGACCGGAAGGGTCAGGCGGCGGTGGAGCTTGCCCTGATCCTTCCGGTTCTCGTCCTCCTGCTGCTCGGCATGCTGCAGGTGGGTGTCGTGCTGCAGGACTACCTGCAGTTGCAACAGGCGGTGGAGCAGGGGGCGCGGGTGGCGAGCCTGGGCCAGGGCGATGCGTCGGTCCTGCAGACGGTAGCCCAGTCGTCGCCCAGCCTCAACCCAAGCGCCTTGTCCGTAACCGTGTTGCCGGCTGCCGCCAATTGCCAGTCCGGAACCGACGTCACGGTGCAGGGGACGTACAGTGTCAGCGTGAGCATCCCCTTGCTCTCGTCCCTGCTCGGAAGCCAAGTACAGATCTCAAGCCAGTCGGTCATGTGTATGGAGTGATCACTCATGCCAAGGCTGCCTGCGGAGCGCGGTCAGGCCACGGTGCTGTTCGCACTCGCTGCGGTGGCTGTATTATCCGTCGCGTCGCTGTCGCTCGACGCCGGCCGGGCCTACGTCAAGACCCAGCAGTTGAAGACGGCGGCGGACGCGGCCGCGTTGGCGGGGGGGCAGCTGTTGCCCCAGGATCCAGCCGACGCCATGTCGACCGCCATCGCCACGGCGGTCGCGAACGGCGTGCCTGCCGAGGACGTTCAGGCGCAAGTGAACCAGTCCGGCAACGTCATCACCGTGACCACGGACGGCGGCATCCCCTACTACTTCGCATCCCTGTTCGGTGTGGACAGAGGCTCCTTCCAACTGACATCCGCAGTCGAGGTGGGTCCGATCTCGCAAGTGACAGGAGCCGTACCGCTCGGCGTCATCTGGAACGACTTCTCCTACGGCCACGCCTACCTGCTCAAGGACGGCGGAGGCTCGGGCAGTGACGGCAACTACGGCCCTCTCGCCCTCGGCGGCACCGGTGGCAGCAATCTCAGCCAGAATCTGCAGAACGGCTACCAGACAGCATTGCAGGTTGGCGAGGACGTTGTGACGGAGCCGGGCAACAAGTTCGGGCCCACGATCCAGTCCGGCCTTTCGGCGCGGTTGGCGGCGGGCGACGGCTATACCTACGCGACGGTGCCGCTCTACTCCCCGGCGGTCGTGGACGTGCCGATCATCGCGCCGCCGGCCAACGGCCGGACGGACACGACGATCCTCGGCTTCGCGGCGTTCTTCCTCCAGTCGGTGGACAGCCAGGGAGATGTCTGGGGCGTTTTTCTGAACGCCGTCGAGTCGGGTGAGTTCGGCGGCGGCGAGAGTTACGGCCTGCAGGCGGAGCGTCTCATCCAATGACGCGGCGCAGGCTGCTTCGCGTGATGGTGCCCCTCCTGGTGGCGCTGGTCTTGACGCTGATTGTCGCGCGGGCCACGCAGAAACCGAGCCCGCGCCTCGTGCCGCTCGTGGTGGCCGCGACGGCGGTGCCGGCCGGTACAGAGCTGACCGGCGCAGACCTGAGGCTTCAGCGGGTCTCTCCGGCCGCCGTTCTGCCGGGGAGCCTGAGCAGCGAAGGCGCCGCGCAGGGCCAGGTCGCCAAGGTTTCCCTGACGGCCGGATCACCAGTCCTCGCAGACGAACTCGAAGCCGCATCCGAGGCCGGACTCGCCTACCAGATCCCGCGTGGCGACCGAGCCCTGACCGTGGCGGTCAACGGCGTCTCGGGCGTCGCCGGCAATCTGGCGACAGGGGATCACGTCGACGTGCTGCTCACCGTCGGGGCGCAGGCGTCGCAGGCTGGTCAGCCCGCGATCACCGCCCAGAGCACGGTGATCGTGCAGGACGTCGATGTGCTCTCGACCGGGCTCGCCGGGGCTGGCGGACCGAGCAACGGTTACGCGCTGATCACGCTGGCGGTGACGCCGCAGCAGGCGGCGACGATCTCGCTCGGCCAGCAGCAAGGCTCGATCCTGCTGCTCCTGCGCGCGCACGGCGATCAGACGCCAGGTGCTGTGGAAGTCCGGGTGGGAGGGATCGTGCCATGAGCGTGGAGCACGAGGCGCAGTTGCTGCTGATGGCACCTGGGCAGCGGCGGGAGGCGCTGTCGGAAGTCCTCAAGGATGTGGGCAGGGTGCGAGAGGCCGACACGCCCGCCAGGGTGCGGACCCTGGCCCGCCAGGAGCGGCCCGACCTCGTCGTGCTGCACGTGGACGCCGATGCGCAGTGTCTCGGCCTCTGCGCGGAGCTCGACCAGTCGTACGGCGTCAGGGTGCTCGTCATCGGGCGGGAGGGTGGCATGGATGCCCTGCGTGCGGCCATGCAGGCGGGTGCGCGCGACTATCTTGTCGATCCTGTCCCACCGGGTGAATTGCGCGCCGCCGTGGCGCGCCTGGCGCAGGTCGAAAGGCGCACGCGGCGCGGCCACGTCGTAACCGTGTTCGGGACGAAAGGCGGCGTCGGCAAGTCGACGCTGGCGGCCAATCTCGCTGTCGTGCTGGCGGATCGCCATCACCAGCGCGTCGCCCTGTGCGACCTGGACCTCGAGTTCGGCTGCGCCGCGACCCTCTACGGGCTCAGGCCGACCGCGACGATCGTCGATGTCTGCCGCCACCCCGGAGCCATGACCCTCGCCACGATCGGTGAGGCGATGAGCCACTCGGACCACAGCCAGGTCGACATCCTTGCCGCTCCACCGACACCTGACCTCGCTGCGTTTGTCGACGGGGAAGGCAAGCGCGACCCCGAGCGCAACTATGTGCAGGAGATCCTGCGCACCCTGCGCACCGCCTACGACTGGGTGATCGTCGACACGGCCGTGGACTTCGGCGAGGGTGTCATCACCGCGCTCGACGAGGCGGAGCGCATCCTGTTCGTCACGACGCCGGACATCCCGGCGTTGCAGAACTCGGCCAAGGGACTCGATATCCTGCTTGAGCGCCTCGGCTACCCCCAGGAGAAGCTGGCGGTCGTGCTCAATCGCGGCAACGCGGCCATCGGCCTGATGGAGGACGAGATCTCCGATGCGCTCAATCATCCCATCCGCCATCTGCTGCCGTCGGAAGGCGACGTCGCCGTGCGCGCGGCCAACATTGGCATGCCGCTCGTGCTCCTCAGGGGCAGGTCACCCCTCGCCCGCGCCATCGGCAGGCTGGGCGGGGAACTCGTGCACGACCTCGAACGCCCGCGCGTGGCCGGCCTCAGCGCGGAAGGCTAGGGAGGGTTAGGACTTGTCGCTGTACAAGCGCCTGCGCGGCACCGAGGAGGAGGGCCCGGCAACCGAGCTGGCGCCGGAGCCGAGCCGCGCGGAGCGGCTGCGGCTTCTGGTGCAGCAGCGCCTTGCGGCCGACATGGCCGAGGCCTCTCCGAACGGCGAGGCGTGGAAGGAGGAGGTGCGCGAGCGGATCTCGGCGCTGTTGCGCGACGAGCCGGATCTCGGCCCGCTCGAGCGCGAGACGCTTGTCGCGACGCTCTACGCGCAGGTCGTCGGCCTCGGACCGCTGCAGCCCCTGATCGAGGATCCGAGCATCAGCGAGATCATGGTCAACGGCTCTGCCCAGGTCTATGTCGAACGGGCCGGACGGCTGCAGCGCACATCGGTGCGCTTTCGCGATGACAAGGAGATCCTCGAGCTGATCGAGCGCATCGTGGCGCCGCTCGGCCGCCGCATCGACGAGTCGAGCCCGATGGTGGACGCCCGCCTGCGCGACGGCTCGCGCGTCAACGCCATCATTCCACCGCTCGCGTTGCGCGGCCCGTCGCTCACCATCCGCAAGTTCCCCGAGCGCGCCATGACCATGGAAGACCTCGAGCGTCTCGGCAGCGTGAGCGCCGGCATGGTCGACCTGCTCCGCGCCGCGGTGCGCGGCAGGCTGAACATCGTCGTCTCCGGCGGCACCGCCTCGGGCAAGACAACACTGCTCAACAGCCTTTCCGCCTTCATCCCCGACGGCGAGCGCATCGTCACGATCGAGGACGCCGCCGAACTCAGACTGCAGCAGGACCATGTCGTCTCGCTCGAGACGCGGCCCGCGAATCTGGAGGGACGCGGCGAAGTGAGCATCAGGCAGCTCGTGCGCAATGCCCTGCGCATGCGCCCCGACCGGATTGTCGTCGGCGAGGTGCGCGCAGGAGAGGCCCTCGACATGCTCCAGGCCATGAACACCGGTCACGACGGCTCCCTCACCACGGTCCACGCCAACGCCCCGCGCGACGTCCTGTCGCGCATCGAGACGATGGTGCTCATGGCGGGCTTCGAATTGCCTGTGCGCGCCATCCGGGAGCAGATCGCCTCCGCCCTCGATCTCGTCGTGCACGCGCAGCGCATGCGCGACGGCTCGCGCCGCGTCACGCACATCACGGAGGTGCAGGGCATGGAGGGCGAAGTGATCGTGCTCCAGGACCTCTTCCGCTACCGGCCGGGCGACGGATTCGCGCCAACCGGACTGAGGCCGCGTTTCCTGGAACGTCTCGAACTCTACGGACACACGGTCGACCCGCGCATCTTCCAGCCTGGTGCAGCCCGAGATGTTTAGGGAGATACTTCTGGCGCTCGTGTTCCTCTCCGCGTTCCTGGGCATCTGGGCCGTTTTGGCTCCGGACCCGCAGGTGCTGCGGCAGCTGCACAGGACCGTGCGGCGCGGCGCGGCCCAGGTGGTGGAGGAGGTGGCGCGGTCCGGGCCGGATGAGTCACCGCGCAAAAGGCTGGCTGCCGCGCTCGAGTCCGTCGTACTGCACCGGGCTCTGGTGCAGCGTCTCGAGGCCCGGCTGCGCGCTGCGGACCTCGATCTGCGCGTCGGCGAGTTCATCATGCTCAGCCTTGGCCTCGGCCTGGTCGGTCTCGCGATTGCGGCGCTGCTCGGCGGCGGGGCCCTCTTCTTGCTCGCCCTCGGGTGCATGGCCCTGCCGACCCTGTTCCTCGCCACAAGGTCGCAGGAGCGGCACAAGCAGATCGCCCAGGCCCTGCCGGACGCTCTCGGCAGCACGGCGAGCGCATTGCGGGCCGGCTTCTCCTTGCTGCAGGCCCTCGACGCTTGCGCAAGGCAGACCAAGGGGCCGCTCGGCCAGGAATTCGAGCGTCTGCTCGCCGAGACGCGCGTCGGCGTTCCCGTCGACGAGGCGCTCGAAAACCTCGCGGTGCGGGCAGGATCGGCCGATTTGAACCTGATGGTCACGGCGGTCCAGATCCAGCGCCAGGTGGGTGGCAACCTGGCGGAGGTGCTCGACCGCATCCAGCAGACGATTCGCGAGCGGGTCCGCCTCCAGGCCGAGGTGCGCGCGCTCTCCGCCCAGGGCAGGATGTCTTCCCTGATCATCGGCCTCCTGCCGGTCGGCCTGCTCCTGCTGATGGGCCTCATCGCCCCGAGCTTCGTCGGCCCGATGTTTCAGCCTGGCATCGGGCGGACGCTGCTCGTCCTGGCAGCGTTGTTCGAGCTCCTGGGATTCTTCGTGCTGAGTCGCGTCGTGCGCATCGAGGTGTAGGTCATGCAGATCATCGCCATCGTGCTCGCCCTGGTCCTCGGCTACAGCCTCGGACTCTACATCGTCGCGCCGGGCGCCGTGCAGGAACTCGAGCGGCAGCAACTGGAGCGCGTCGTGCGCCATCGCGGTGGCCAGACATCGGCCCAGGCGCTCGAGCGCGGCTTCGCCGACCGCTTCCTGCGCCCGATCGTCGACGAAGTCTCGCAGACGCTGCTGCGCCACCTGCCCCAGCGCCAGGGCGACATCCTGCGGCGCCGACTCGAGCGCGCCGGCAACCCGACCAGTCCCGGCGTGTTGCTCGCAAGCCGTTTCCTGCTCGGCATCGTCGGCATCCTGCCGGCCCTCTTCGGCGGCATCGCCATCCTGATCGGTCTCGCCCTCGCCCTGCTGGGCTGGCGCATCCCGGACTTCTGGCTCGCGCGGCGGGCCAGCATGCGGCAGCAGGCGATGCTGCGTCATCTGCCGGACGTGATGGACCTGCTCTCGGTCTCCGTGGAGGCGGGCCTCGGCTTCGACGCGGCCCTGGCGCGGGTCACGGGGCGCTTCGGCGAGCCGGTGGCCGGAGAATTCGGACGTCTCCTGCGGGAACTGCAACTGGGCAGGCCACGGGTCGAGGCGCTCAGGGACCTCGCGCGCCGCCTCGACCTGCCGGATCTCGACGCGTTCGTCAGCGCCGTCGTGCAGGCCGACGAACTGGGCGTCGGCATCGCGTCGGTACTGCGCGCGCAGAGCGAGCAGATACGCGCCCTAAGGCGCCAGCGGGCTCAGGAGGCCGCGCTCAAGGTGCCGATCAAGATGCTCTTTCCGCTGATCTTCCTGATCTTCCCGGCCATGTTCATCGTGCTGCTGGGTCCGGCCGTGCTCTCGTTCGTCCAAGCCCTGCGTCACTGAGCGTCGTAGCCCACGCCGAGCGGACAGGCGGGATCGGGAGCGAAGGGATCGCCGAAACTCGCGAACGCCCGCGCGCGTGAGCCGCCGCAGATCGCGCGGTAGTCGCATTCGCCGCAGCGGCCGTGCAGGTCGCGGCGGCGGATCTGCTGCAGGAGCGGATGCTCGCGGTAGACGGAAACGATGTCGTCCTGGCGGACGCTGCCGAGTTCGAGCGGCAGGAAACCGCCGGGCGAAATCGCACCGTCGTGCGCTATGAAGATGATGCCGTCGCCGTCGAGCGTACCGCGCGTGCCCATGCGCACCGGGCCGGGCGGCGGGCCCGCGAGGGTCTCGAGTCGCGAGCTGAGGCGCTGGTGCAGCGCTTCTCCGAACTGGCCCCTTTCGCGCTCGCGCAGGACCCTGCGCACAAACGGAGCCTCTACCGTGCGGACGAGCACGTCATAGCGCGACGCGTCGAGCAGGAAGTGGCAGACGTCGTCGTGTTCTGCGGGGCTCAGGGCGTCGCTCCCGCCCGCGCGGCCGGTGACGATCAGGAAGAACACCTCCCAGATCGGCACTCCCTCGCTTATGAGGAGACTGGCGATGTCGGGCAGGGTCTCGGCGGTGGAGCGCATGACGACGGTGTTGATCTGGACCTTGAGGCCGACTCTGAGCGCCGCCCGCGTTGCGGCGAGCGTGAGGTCGTACGTGCCGGGGACGCCGCGGATACTGTCATGGACCTCGCGCGGGGCGTCCAGACTCAGCGAGATGGACTGGACGCCGGCATCCTTGAGCCGCTGCAGCATCGCCTCGTCGAGCAGCGGGGTGGCTGCGGGCGCTGCCGCGACGTGCAGGCCGAGGCGCGCGGCCTCGCCGATCAGCTCGAAGATGTCGTCGCGCAGGATGAGGTCGCCGCCCGTCAGGACGACAACCGGCGGCGGGTCGCCGAAGGCGCGGATGCGCCGCAACAGCTGAAGCCCTTCTTCGGTGCTGAGCTGACCGGGCAACGCACTTGGCTGCGACGTGGCGCGGCAGTGGCGGCAGGCGAGCAGGCAGGCCTTCGTCGTCTCCCAAAACACGAGCATCGGCCGCGCGCTGAAGGGCGACCGGATCTCTTGCTGCTGTACGGACATGGACACATACCCCCACGTGGTGGCGAAACTGCCCCGAAGACTAGCACTTCCAGCCGTGTTTCGCGAGGCTCATTCGGTCCCACCCGGCGCGCTGGCGCATCTGGTCGGATTTGGGCAGAATGGCGAACGGAAAGGAAATCCGGCATCTGCGTGCGAAATTGGTCGCGGCGCATGAACCGGTTTGGAGGGATCCCTTTTTTGTCACTCTCGCAGCGGGGGCTCTCAGCCACTCTCCTCCTCGCCATCTTTCTGGGTGCGGCCGACCTGAGTCTGCTCGCACCCGGTCTTCTGCCGATCGCGCAGGCCTTTCACGTGCCCCTGGCCGCTGCGTCGTGGGTCGTTACGCTCTACGCCATCGTCTTCGGCGCTGCGCTGCCGGTTCTGTTCCGTGTGCAGGGCCGCTACGGCCCGCGCCGCATGTTCGCCGCGGGTGGGCTGCTGTTCGCGGCCGGGTCCTTCCTGGCGGGATACAGCGGCGGCTTGCTTATTCTGCTGCTCGGCCGGGGACTGCAAGCCTTGGCAGCGTCGGCGCTGGTGCCCCTGGCGGGCCAGCAGGTCGCCAAGGCGTTCGCGCCGGAAGGGCACGGGCTGCCGCGAGGGGCTCTGGGCGCCTGGTACGGCATTTCGGCGGTCGTGGCCGCGCCCCTCGGCGGCATCGTCGTGGCCGATTTCGGCTGGCGCTGGCTCTTCCTGGCGACGGGACCCTTGGGATTGGCCGTCGCGGTGCTGGCAGTCCTCTTCGTAACCCCGGAAACCGGTCCGTCGGACGAGCGGCCCGACATCCATGGCGCGGTGCTCATGGCCCTTGCGGTCGCCGCCCTTCTGCTCGGCGTCGAGATGCTGTACCGCCACGTGCTGCCGCTCGGCTGGGCAAGCCTCGTCTTCGGCGTACTGCTCGTGCCGAATCTCGTTTTGTGGGAGCGCGCGGCCGCGCAGCCCATCTTCCGTGGCGACGGCCATCTCGTCTTTGTCTACCTGCTCGGCAGCCTGGGCGCCGCCGCCACGGCCCTGGCGCTCTTCGTGCCGCTCTACGCCATCGACGCCCTGCGCCTGTCCGAAGCGACCTCCGGCCTGGCCTTGCTGCCCATGGCCTTGGGCATGGCGGCGACAGCCTATTACGGCGGCGCTCTGACCCGCAGGCTGGCCCCCAGGTTCCTGCTCGCGGCAGGGTTTCTTGGCATGGCTTGCGGGGTGGCGGCCGTGGCTAACTTCCAGGGACTTCCCGGCGCGATCGCCGGACTTTTGCTCGTCGGAGGCGGTGTGGGCCTTACTATGGGAGCGCCGTTGCAGTATCTTGTGTTGGGACTCGCGCCTAAGGCGCAGGCCGGTCCGGCTCGGACGCTCCTGGGGACGTTCAGGGCACTTGGCTTGGCAATCGGACCAGTGGTGTATGCGGGCATGCTGCCGGCTTTCACCAGCCTGTTCCTGGCCGCAGGGATCATCGCGTTCCTCGGCTTGGCTGCGACGCTCCCGCTGTGGGGGATGCGGCCGCGCCCCAATCCGGTCTGACGTTCAACCGCGCGAGCTGCGGACGCTCCGGGTCCGAGGGGGCGTTCGACATCATGGCGGGGAGACTGGGCTAAGATCGGAGTGGGACCAGCAGGTTGCCTTTGGCGACCGGGGCTCGCGGAACCGGTCCGGATTCGCGCAGCGGGTCGCCGTCGGCGGCCCGGGCATCGCAGATGGGGTCGCCGGCGCGACCCAGGAGGCAAGGAAATGGGAAAGCGGACGCCTCTCTACGAGGAACACCTGGCGCTTGGCGGCCGTATGGTGGACTTCGGCGGTTGGGACATGCCCGTGCAGTACCCGGCCGGTATTCTGGCGGAGCACGAGGCGGTAAGGCAGCGCGCGGGACTATTCGACGTCTCGCACATGGGCGAGATCGATCTTCACGGCGAGCGGGCGCTGCAGTTCGCCGACGAACTTGTGACGAACGACTGCCAGAAGCTCGAGCAGAACCAGGTGCTCTATTCGCCCATGTGCTACGAGCACGGCGGCGTTGTGGACGATCTGCTGGTCTATCGTCTCGAGCCGGGGCATGTGCTTCTCGTGATCAACGCGGCAAACACGGAGAAGGACGTCCAGTGGGTGATGGAGCGGCGCAGGCAGCTCTTCCCCGACGTGGTGGCGGAGGACATTTCGGGGAAGACGGCGGAGGTCGCCCTGCAGGGGCCGAAGGCGCAGGAGATCCTGCAGAGCCTCACGCCGTTCGACCTGACGAAGATCGCCTTCTTCTGGGCGCAGCCCGATATCGAGATCGCGGGCCGCAGGGCTCTCTGGGTCTCGCGCACCGGCTACACCGGCGAGGACGGCTTTGAGGTCTACGTGCGGCCGGAGGACGCTGTCCACGTCTGGCGGGAGATCCTGCGGGCCGGCGAGCCGTACGGGATCCTGCCCTGCGGCCTTGGCGCACGCGACTCGCTGCGCTTCGAGGCGTGCCTGCCCCTCTACGGACAGGAACTCGATCAGGACCACACGCCGCTGCAGTCCGGGCTCAAGTACTGGGTGCGGCTCGAGAAGGAGCACTTCACCGGTATCGAGCCCCTGCGGTCGGAACAGGAGACAGGCGGTCCGAAGCGGCGCCTCGTCGGCTTCAAGCTGACGGAGCGCGGCATTCCGCGCCACGGCTATCCGATCTTGAGCCAAGCCGGCGAGGAGATCGGCGTCGTCACGAGCGGCATGCTCTCGCCCACCCTCGGCGAGGCGCTCGGACTCGGCTTCGTGCCGGCCGAATTCGCGCAGGTCGGCACACCCATCGCTGTCTCCGTGCGTGGTCGCGCCATCCCGGCCGAGGTCATCAAGAAGCCGTTCTACAGGAGGAGTGGCAAGTGAAGACACCGTCTGAACTGCGTTACACGGAGGACCACGAGTGGCTGCGGCCCGATGGCAGGTCCGCCCGTATCGGCATCACCGACTTCGCGCAGGACCAGCTCGGGGACGTCGTGTTCGTGGAGCTGCCGGAAGTTGGCCGCGAGGTCAAGAAGGGTGAGGCGTTCGGTGTCGTCGAGTCGGTGAAGAGCGTCTCCGACGTGTTCGCGCCGATCTCCGGCAAGGTCCTCGCCGTCAACCACGACCTCGTCGACAAGCCCGAACTCGTCAACCAGGACCCGTACGGCCAGGGCTGGATCGTCGAGATCGAGTTCGGCGACGAGGCCGAGGTGCAGTCCCTGCTCGACGCACAGGCGTACGGGGCGCTGCAGGAGGGCGGGCACTGACATGCGCTTCTCGCCGCATACGGCGGACGATCGGCGCGCGATGTTGCGGCAGATCGGAGTCGACTCCGTCGAGGACCTCTTCTCCGACCTGCCCGCGTCGGTGCGTCTCGAACGACCGCTGAACCTGCCGCAGGGACTTTCGGAGAGCGAGGTCGCGGCGCTCCTTGGGGAGCTCGCCGCCAAAGACCTCGACATGCAGCAATACGTCTCGTTCCTCGGTGGCGGCAGCTACGACCGCTACATCCCGTCCGTCGTGGGCGAGATGCTCAGGCGTTCGGAGTTCTACACCGCCTACACGCCCTACCAGCCCGAGATCAGCCAGGGCACGCTCCAGGCCATCTTCGAGTTTCAGTCCCTCATCGCCGCGCTGACTGGCCTCGACATCGCCCAGGCGTCGCTGTACGACGGCGCGACGGCGGTGGCCGAGGCGGCGATGCTGGCCTGGGGCCAGACAGGCAGGAAACGCATCGTCGTGGCACGCTCCGTCGACCCGCAATACCGCAGCGTGCTGCGCACCTACGCGCACGGACACGGCCTTGAGGTCGTCGAGGTGCCTCTCAGGGACGGACGCGCCGCAGCGGACGATGTGGCCACGGCGGCGGCGGACGCCGCCTGCGTCATCGTCCAGCACCCGAACTTCTTCGGCCTCCTGGAGGACGTCGACAGCCTCGTCGGCGCGGCGCACGGTGCGGGGGCCCTCTACATCGCGGTCGCGGACCCGATCTCGCTTGCGGTGCTCCGCACGCCGGGGGCCTACGGCGCCGACGTCGCGGTGGGCGAGGGACAGGCGCTCGGCATCGCGCCATCCTTCGGCGGCCCCTACCTCGGCTTCATGGCCGTGCGCCAGGAATACCTCAGGCGCCTGCCGGGACGCATCGTCGGCGAGACGGCCGACCATGAGGGCAGAAGGGGTTACGTGCTGACGTTCCAGACGCGTGAGCAACACATCCGGCGCGAGAAGGCGACGTCGAACATCTGCACGAACCAGGGCCTGATGGCGCTCGCGGCGACCATCTACACCACACTGCTCGGTCCGCACGGCCTCAGGCAGGCCGCGGCGCTCTCGATCGAGGGTGCCCATCTGCTCGGCGACGGTGCGCAGGGCATTTCGGGCATGGACATGGCCTTCACCGGCCCCTACGCGTTCGAGGTCGCACTGCGCACAGGCGCCAAGGTTGGGGACGTGCAGGCGGCGATGCTCGGGGCCGGCATGCTCGGACCGCTCGACCTCGAGCGGTTCTACCCCGAACTGCCCGGCCACATGCTGCTGTCGGTGACGGAAAAGAGGACAGCCGGGGAGATCAAGCGCCTCCTCGCCGTGCTGCAGGGGGTCGAGGCATGAAGACGATCTTCGAGGAACACCAGCCGGGGCGCGGCACCGAATACCTGCCCAGCCGCGAAGTGGATCTGCGGGCCTTCCTGCCCGAAGCGGAGATCCGCTCCGAACTGCCCCTCCCGGAGCTCTCCGAGGTGCAGGCAGTCCGCCACTTCACGGGCCTTTCCCGCCGCAACTACGGTGTCGATACGGGCTTCTACCCGCTCGGCTCCTGCACGATGAAGTACAACCCGAAGATCAACGAGGACACGGCCCGCCTGCCGGGCTTCGCGCAGATCCACCCGTACCAGGGCGAAGCGACGGCGCAAGGCGCCCTGCAGCTGATGTGGGAGCTGCAACGGGACCTCGCCGAGATCACAGGCATGGACGCCGTGTCGCTGCAACCAGCCGCCGGCGCGCATGGCGAGCTCACAGGCATCCTGATCGTCCGCGCCTACCATGAGCTGCGCGGCGACAAGGCGCGCACGCAGGTCATCGTCCCCGACTCCGCGCATGGCACGAACCCGGCGACGGCGGCCATGGCCGGTTTCGAAGTGGTGCATGTGCCGTCGGACGAGCGGGGCGGCGTCGACGTCGAGGCCCTGCGGGCCCTCACGTCCGAGAAGACGGCCGCGCTCATGCTCACGAACCCGAACACCCTCGGCGTTTTCGACGAGCGGATCGCCGAGATCGCCGAGATCATCCATGGCCAGGGCGGGCTGGTCTACTACGACGGCGCCAATCTGAACGCCGTGCTCGGCCACTCGCGCCCGGGCGACATGGGCTTCGACATCGTCCACCTGAACCTGCACAAGACCTTCTCCACACCGCACGGCGGCGGCGGTCCGGGCGCAGGGCCCGTCGGCGTCAAGCGCCACCTGGCCGAGTTCCTGCCCGTTCCGGTCGTGACGCAGCAGGACGGCCGCTACCACCTCAGCTACGACGCCCCGCACAGCATTGGCCAGATGCGCTCGTTCTACGGCAACTTCGGCGTCCTGGTCCGCGCCTACACGTACATACGCGCGCTGGGGCCCGAGGGGCTGCGCGAGGTCGCCGACGACGCGGTGCTGAATGCCAACTACGTCCTGAGCCTGATCAGGGACCACTTCGTGCTGCCGTTCGACCGCATCCCCAAGCACGAGTTCGTCGTGGCGCCGCCCGACGACCTGGTGCGCGGGAAGGGCGTGAAGACCCTCGACATCGCGAAGCGCCTGCTCGACTTCGACTTCCACCCGCCGACAGTCTACTTTCCGCTCATCGTCCACGAGGCGATGATGGTCGAGCCGACGGAGACCGAGACCAAGGAGACGCTCGCATCGTTCGCGGGGACGCTGAACGGCATCGTCGACGAGGCCCGAGAGAACCCGGAGTACGTCAAGACCGCTCCGCACCAGACGGTCGTGGGACGGCTCGACGAGGCGAGGGCCGTCAAGCAGCCCAAGCTCCTCGAGCGGCTCGGTGGCTGAGCTCCTCATCCTGCGCGAGGGCGATCGGTCCGGGCGCCACAACATGGCGCGGGACCTCGCCCTCGCCGACCTCGTGCGCAGGGACGGACAGGCGCGCCTGCGCCTCTACGGCTGGCGGCGGCCGACGCTGTCGATTGGTTACGGCCAGTCGCCGCAGGCGTTTCGGCCGCAGCGTCTCAGGGAACTCGGCGTCGACTTCGTCCGCCGCCCCACAGGCGGCAGGGCAGTGCTGCACCAGCATGAGGTGACCTACGCCTTTGCCGTGCCGGCACGAGATCTGCCCGGGGACGTGGTTGCGACCTATCTCGAGATCGCCCGCCCTCTGCTCGCGGCCTTGCAGGAGCTGGGGGCGGACGTCGGGCTCGCGGGAGACCCGGGCAAGCCCAGCCTGGACGAGAACTGCTTCCAGCAGCCGTCGTGGTACGAAATCGAGGTGGGGGGGCGCAAGCTCCTCGGATCGGCGCAGGTCCGCCACCTCGGTGTGCTGCTGCAGCATGGCGCATTGCCGCTCCGCCTCGACTACCGACTCTGGGCCCAGGTATTCGGGGCGCGGGATCCCCAGGGATACGAAGCGGCGATGCGGCGCCGGGCTATCGATCTGGCGGAGGCCGTCGGCCGGGAGCCGAGCCGGCGCGAGGTGCGCAGCGCCCTCGCGCGGGCGTTCGCGAATTGGTGGGCCGATCGGCCGAAGGAGGAACCCCAAATTGCTCGCTGATACCGACCCGGAGATCCGGCGCCTGATCGGCGCCGAGTTGAACCGCCAGCGCGAGACGCTTGAGCTGATCGCATCGGAGAACTTCACCTCGCCCGCGGTCCTCGAGGCCATGGGCAGCGTCCTGACCAACAAGTATGCCGAGGGCTACCCCGGCCATCGCTACTACGGCGGCTGCCACGTGGTCGATCAGGTCGAGGAGCTGGCGCGCAACCGCGCCTGCGCGCTTTTCCACGCTGAGTACGCCAACGTCCAGCCGCACGCCGGCGCGCCGGCCAACATGGCCGCGTACCACGCCTTGATCAAGCCCGGCGACACCGTGCTCGGCATGAAGCTGAGCGAGGGCGGCCACCTGACCCATGGCAGCCCGGTGAACTTCTCGGGACAGGATTACCGCTTCGTCGCCTACGGTCTGAACCCGGAGACGGAGCGGATCGACTACGACGAGATCGAGGCGCTCGCGCAGGAGCATCGCCCGAAGCTCATCGTCGCAGGTGCCTCCGCCTACCCGCGCATCATAGACTTCCCGCGCCTCAGGCAGATCGCCGACAAGGCGGGCGCCAGGCTGATGGTGGACATGGCACACATCGCGGGGCTCGTGGCGGCTGACGAGCATCCCTCGCCGGTGGGCTACGCCGATATCGTGACATCGACGACGCACAAGACGCTGCGCGGACCGCGCGGAGGCTTCATCCTGGCGTCGCGCGAACTCGGACCGGCGGTCGACAAGGCTGTCTTCCCCGGGCTGCAGGGCGGCCCGCTCGAGCATATCATCGCGGCCAAGGCCGTCGCCTTCGGCGAGGCGATGCGACCCGAGTTCAAGGCCTACCAGCAGGCGGTGCGCGACAACGCCCAGGCCCTGGCCGAGGAGCTCATGCGGCGCGGCTACCGGCTCGTCTCGGGCGGTACGGACAACCATCTCCTCCTGATGTCCTTCGTCGACCGTGACGACCTCACAGGCAAGGATGCCGAGGCGGCGCTCGAGCAGGCGGGAATGACGGTGAACAAGAACACGGTTCCCGGCGAGAGGCGCTCGCCCTTCGTCACGAGCGGTGTCCGCATCGGCACGGCGGCCGTGACGACGCGCGGCGTCCGCGCCCAGGAGATGCGCGAGATCGGCGGCATGATCGACGAGGCGATCCGGGGGCGCCACAGCTCCGAGCGTCTCGCCGAGATCCACGAGCAGTCCCTCGCGCTGTGCCGGCGTTTTCCGCTGTATCCGGAACTGGCCTGACTTCGCCATTTGTCTTGACGTGGGGCGGCCAGGGCCGCTACACTTGCGCAAAGCATACGCATCGATGAACGGGAAGAGGCCGCATCGCGCAGTTGCCAGCGAGCCGGGGTGGTGAAAGCCGGCCGCGCGCGGTCCCGATTCCACCCGGGAGTAGCCGGCGAAGAGCCGGACGCGCGCAGCGTTACCGCGCCGAGCGGGCCCATGGTATGGGCCAAGCAGGGTGGTACCGCGGCGACACCGTCGTCCCTGAGAGGGGATGGCGGTGCTTTTTTCATGTCAGGGGGGCAGTGGCGATGTGGCAGGAGCGGCTTTTCATTCCGGGACCGACCCCCGTGCCCGCGGCGGTCCTCAGCGCGGGCGCACAGCAGATGCAGGACCATCGCGGACCGGGGTTCACCGCGCTCTATAGGGCAGTGCGCGCCAACCTGACGGAACTGGGCGGCGCCGCAGACGCGGCGGTCTTGCCTGCGAGCGGCACCGGCGGGCTCGAAGCGGTCGCGGTGTCGCTGCTCAGGCCAGGCATGCGCGTGCTCGCACCGGTGGCAGGGGCGTTCGGTGAGCGCTTCGCGAAGGTGGCCGAAGTGCTCGGCGCCGAGGTCGAGAGGATGGAATTCCCATGGGGCGAGGCGATCGACGCGGACGCCGTCGCAGGGCGCGCCAGAGATGGTTTCGACGCGGTCCTGCTGACGCAGAACGAGACGTCCACCGGTGTTCTCCATCCGACCGACGCGGTGGCGCGCCTGCTCGCTGGCGGGCCGCTTCTGCTGCTCGACGCGATCAGCGGTTTTCCAGCGCTGCCCCTGCAGGTGGAGGGACGCTACGACGCGGCGGTCGCCTGTTCGCAGAAGGGATTCATGGCGCCTCCGGGCCTCGCAGTCGTGCTGCTTTCGCAGCGGGGCGCCACGCAGGTGCGCGGCGGCAGTCCGAGGAGCGTCTACTTCGACCTGCGCCCGTATCTCACGGGAGACCTGCCCTACACCCCGCCCGTCTCACTGATCGCCGCCCTTTCGGAGGCGATGCGGCTGCTGCGCGAGGAAGGCGCGGAACGGAGGTTCGCCCGCCACAGGCTGCTCTCGCGCATGGCGCGCGCCGCCGGCCGGGAGCTCGGGCTTGAACCGCTCGCGGCCGAGGCCGTGACGTCCCCGACGGTGACGGCACTCACGCTGCCGCAGGACATCGACCCGGGCGTGCTCAGGGCGGCCGTCCGCCAGGAGGGGGCCGTGCTGGCCGGCGGCCAGGGCCGGCTCAAGCGGCGGGTGGTGCGCATCGGGCACGTCGGTGCGATCATGCCGCTCGAACTGCTCGGCGCGGTCGGGGCTCTCGAAGTGGCGCTCAGCCGTCTCGGCCATGGCGCTGCGGCCGGGGCGGGCGTCGGCGCGGCGCTCGCCGCCTGGCGCGACGCGAGAAACGCAGAAAGCGGGGGGAACGGCAATGGCTGAGGGGCTGAGGGTGCTGGTCACGGAACATCTCGGGGAAGAGGGCCTCGCGCTGCTGCGCGGCAAGGTGGAACTCGAGAGCTACGAACTCCTGCCCGTCGAAGAACTGCCCGCCCGCCTGCCGGATTTCGACGCGGTGATCATCCGCAGTGCCCACCGCATCACGCGAGACCTGCTCGACCTTGCGCCGCGGCTGCGCGTCGTGGCGCGCGCGGGAGCCGGCTTCGACAACATCGATCTCGATGCCGCGACGGAGCGCGGCGTGCTTGTCCTGAACACCCCTGGCGCCAATGCGGAGGCCGCGGCCGAGCATACCTTCGCGCTGCTGCTGTCCTTGCTCCGCCATGTCAGGATCGCCGACCGGCACGTGCGCGGCGGCGGCTGGGACCGTCAGGCGTTCATCGGCACAGAGCTCAAGGGCAAGACGCTCGGCATCATCGGCATCGGTAGGGTGGGGCGGGAAGTGGCCCGCATCGCGAGAGGCTTCGGCATGCAGGTGTTCGCCTACGACCCCTACGTCGCAGCGGACGTCGTGCAGGCGCGCGGCGCCGTGAAGGTCGAGACGCTGCCGGCACTCCTCGCGAAGGCGCAGATCCTGACGATCCACACGCCGAAGACCGGGCCGCACCTCGGCCGGGCCGAACTGCTGCAGCTCCCTGCAGGGGCCTTCGTCCTCAACGTCGCGCGTGGCGGCCTCGTCGACGAGCAGGCCCTGCAAGAGCTCTGCGACGAAAAGCGCATCGCGGGGGCCGCCCTCGATGTCTTCAGCTCGGAGCCACCGCGAGATCCACGGCTGCTCGGCCGCGACGACATGGTGTTCACCTGCCACCTCGGCGGGTCGACCGACGAGGCGATGGCGAACATCGGCACGCGGGTGGCGGACGCGGTCTTGCGGGCTCTGGCCGGAGAGGTGCCGGAGGAGGCGGTCAACCTGCCCTTCCCGAGCCTCGACCGCCTTCCCGCCGGCCTGCTCGACATCGGCCGCCAGCTCGGCCGCATTGTCGGCATGACGGGCGGCGAGGGACCGGTGTTGCACGTGGCCTGTCGCGGCGGCGTGCCCGAGGAGGCGGCGCCGATCGCGGCCCGCGCGGTGCTCGCGGGGGTGCTCGAGCAGGTTCTGGACGGACCGGTGAATGTGGTGAATGCGGCGCTGCGGGCCCAAGAGGCCGGCCTGCAGATCAACATCGGGCTCGAGTCGGCGCCTGTGCCGAGCCTTGCAGCCTGGTTCGCGGGCAGCGAGGACCTGCTCGCGGAGATCACCCTCGAGGAGGCGCCGCGCATCCGGCGTCTCGCCGGGGGCCGCTTCGACCTGCGGCTGCCTTCGCATCTGGTGGTGACGCAGCATCACGACCAGCCTGGTGTCGTCGGCCGCGTCGGCACACTCTTTGGCCAGGCGGGCGTCAACATCGCCACGCTCGAACTGGACCGCGACGTGCAGGGCGGGCGGGCGACCATGGCGCTCGGCTTGGACGAGGCGCCGGGCGCGGACCTGCTCGCTGCCTTGCTGGGGCTTGTGGGCGTCGAGCGCATCCATGCGGTGGATCTGGCCGTGGGTGCGGGCAAAGGCCGCTGAGGCACCGCACCGCGAGCATGGCGAAGGCGCCGCCGAAAGGCCTGGTCGATGTA
>JAJZQO010000094.1 GCA_021847575.1 Bacillota bacterium
CGTGTCTTTCGCGACGTCGGGCTTCGCGGCCTGGCCGTAGACGGCGCCGGGCGGTCGGGCGCCAGGGATCGCAACGGCGCCCGCAACGCGCTCTTCGCCGAGCTGCTGGTCACGACCGGCCTGCGCCTTTCGGAGGCGTCGTTCCTGCTCGCAGTCGAGCTTGCGGATCTGGCGCGGCACGCCGCGCGCGGCCGCCCGGCTCGGTTCGAACTTCCGTGCGCATTGACCAAGGGCGATCGCGGCCGAAGCATCCTTCTGCCTCGACGGCTCCTGCAGCAGATCGCAACATACATCGCGGTCGAGCGCACCCACGCCACCACCAAGTTCAAGAACAGCAAGGCCTGGAACGCGATCCAGCAGCCGATCTTCGTCCGTCGCCCCAAGCCCGACGCGACCGGCCTGGCGCTCCGCGTGGGCGGCACGATTTCGTTCGACGCCCTGACCCCGGACGAACGCGGCCGACTGCTCATCTGCGATGACGAAGGCGACCCCCAAGAGCCGGCGGCCCTGTGGCTGACCGAGATCGGCCTCCCGGTCCGGCCCAACTCCTGGGAAGCCGCCTTCGCACGGGCGTCCCGTCGCTGTGTCGCCGCCGGCGTTCCCGTGAGGGTCAACCCGCACCAGCTCCGCCATACCTTCGCCGTCCACATGCTGGCGATGCTGATCCAGCACCGTCTCCGCGATGCGGCTGGCGAGGGTCCGGTCGCCGGCATGGAAGGCTACCGCCAGCTGCTTGGCGATCCGCTCCAGCAGGTCCAGCGCCTTCTCGGCCATGCCAGCCTGACGACCACGTACATCTATCTCGATCATATCGCCGCGCGCTCCGATACGGTCGACGCGGCCGTCGAGGAACTGCTGGCTCTCGTTCCGAAGACGGCATCGTGAGCAGCCGTCCGCGCAAGGGTCATCGGGTCGCCTTTGGCCGCGACGACGGCCTCGCCATCCCATCTGATCCCGATCCCATCACCGGCCTGCGCTTCACCATCGTCGCGCAGAACGGCGGCGAGGCACTTATCGACTTCACCGCGCTGCGGCCTCGGCGCCTCGCCCTGGCCGCAGCGCGGGCGCTTCGTCACCTCGCGGCACCAGGGGGACCGCTCGGCGCCCGCATGACCGTGATGGCTTATGCCGTCACCGTGCCCAAGTTCTTCGCCTACCTCGGGGAGTCCCGCGAGCCCGTCGACGGTATCGGCGCGCTGCAGGCGCGGCATGTCGATCGATTCGAGGCGTGGCTCGAAGCGCGCGGCCTCACCCGCATCCATCTCTACACGCTCCTTGCCAAGGTCGTCGGCGTGCTCCGGCAGATCGCGATCGACAGCCCCGACGAGGTGTCGTCCGACCTCCGCGACCGTCTGCGCTATGTCAGCGCCAAGCCGTTCCAGCGTTCGCGGCCGCGTGACGCCTACAGCCCTTACGTCGCACGCCAGCTTCGCGATGCCGCACGGGACGATGTCGCCGCCGTGATCCGGAGACTCCAGGAGCAACCGCCTCCGGATCCCGATCCTGTTCTTCGCCAGATGCGAGCCGCCGTTCACGCCATCATCGAGGAGCGCGGCCTCGTCCGCCACAGCGAACCCGCGTTCATGTACCTCTACCATGCCCGCCGGCGCCGCGGTCGGCCGAACGAGCATCTTGCCGATGAGCTCCACGGCTGCCGCTATCTCACCGACGACGATGTCGTGCCGTTCCTCGTCTTGCTGGCACTGGAGACCGGCCTGGAGATCGAGTGCTGCAAGGCGCTCACGGTTGACTGCCTCCAGAACGCATCAGGCGGGACGGTCGAGATCGCCTATCTCAAGCGCCGGGCCCGGGGTGCCGAGCACAAGCGCCTCCGGGTCCGCGACGGGGGCTCGACCACGCCCGGCGGCCTGATCCGCCGGCTCATCGAGATGACGGCGGCGGCCCGGCGGTTCCATCCGAGCGAGAGCCTCTGGGTCTATTGCGGCACCGGCAGATTCGCCGCGGGCATTCGCCACCCGCAGGCGCCCGTCGATGCGTGGACACGCCGGCACGGCATCATCGACGATGACAGGCGTCCGCTCCGCCTCCTCTTGTCCCGCCTGCGCAAGACCCACAAGGCGCTGTGGTACCTCAAGACGGAAGGCCACCTGGCGCGCTTCGCGGTCGGCCATACACGCGAGGTTGCCGCGCGCCACTATGCCGACGTGCCGGCACTGCGGTCGCTGCACGAGGCGACCGTCGTTGAGGCGTTCCGGGAGGCAGTGGCCTCGGCCGTCACGCCGACCGTTCTCACCCCCGACCAGGAAGCAGCCTGGCGGGCGGATCCGGCGCACGCACCCAGCCTTCCCGGGAAGCATGATCCTGCGGTGCTTCTCGGCGGCGAACAGGATGTCTGGCTCGCCAGCTGTGCCGGGTTCCATGCAAGCCCACACGGGCCGGCGGGCGCACCGTGTCCGCTCCCGTTCTGGGGCTGCCTCGAATGCCCGAACGCAGTGATCACCGCCCGCAAGCTCCCTGCGATCCTGTCCTTCCTGGACTTCATCGAGGATCAGCGTCGGGCGCTGCATGCCGGCGATTGGGCGGTCAAGTTCGGTCGCGCCCATGCGCGGATCACGAGCGACGTGCTCCCCGCCTTCGGAGCCGCGATCGTCACCGAGGCGCGACGGGTGCTCGCGGCGGAACCTGTGCCGATCTATCTGCCGCCGGAAGCGCGCCTGTGAGCCTCGCCATTGCGCCGCTGGAGGTAGTTGCCGTTCCGGACGCCTCTCCCGTGCTGGCGAGCGCGCCTCTGCGGCCGAGGTTCAGCCGTGATGCTCTCTCCCGCTACGGCGACGCCAGTTGGGATCTCGGCCCCGCCGTCTTCCGCGAGAATGCCCGCCGATGTCACGTCACGGTGCATTTTGGCGCCGTTCCCGATCTGTCGGTGGCGCGCTGCCTGCGGGAGTACCTCTATGCGCGCCTCAACGTTGACCTTCCCGGCATCCGGCCGCCGCTCCCCCCGGCCAGCCTCCGGCAGATATTCAACCGCGCGCGACGCTTCTTCGAATTCGTCCGAGCCGAGCTCGGCAGCTGCGATCTCGCCCGTGTCGACCAGGGCCTTCTCGACCGCTATGCCAAGCTGCTGCGCAATGGGCGATGCCGCCCGGTGATCGTCGCGCTCCTGCTCGAAGTCGTCTTCGATCTTCACGCCTACCGCGCGTATCTTCCAACCGCCGCGCTGGCCGTCGAGCCCTGGCCGGGGCGGTCCCGCTCGCAGGTCGCCGGCTATCGCTTTGTCCGCCGGGAGAATCAGACCCCGCGCATCCCGGAGGCCGTAATCACACCGCTCCTGGCATGGTCGCTCAAGTACGTGACGGTCTTCGCGCCCGACGTCTTCGCCGCACGCCGCGAGTCCTGTCGGCTCGAGGAACGGCAGGCGGCCTTGGCGGCCGCAGACGCAGGCCTTCCCCCGAACGAGCGCCGCGCACGTCGCCGGGAACGCGTCATGGCCTACCTTGAGGACCGCCGGCGCCAGGGCCGCGGCGTGCCGGTGTGGACCACTGCGCATAACGGCATCACGCGCCGCGATCCGGTCACGGGCACCATCAGCCCGCCGGTGAACTGGTTGCTCCTGCATCAGCACGCCGGCATCGACGTGCGCGCCGAACCGAAGGCGCATCTTCAACTCTCGACCGGTGCGCCGGATCTGGTCGCCGCCGCGATCGCCGCGATCGGCATCGAGACTGGCGGCATGGACACGCCGATCGCCATCGATCCGGACAGGGGCCGGCCCTGGCGGCCTCGCTTCGACGCCAGGACACTGGTCCACGAGGAGCGCATGCTCCAGGCCGCATGCTACGTCATCTGCGCCTACCTCACCGGCATGCGCGATTGCGAGGTGCAGGCGATGCGCGCCGGCTGCCTGTCGCTGACCCGCAGTGCGGATGGCGTGATCGAACGGCATTGCGTCCGCTCTGCCGCTTACAAAGGCAAGTCGAGCCGCGGCGAGGCGGCCGAATGGGTCACCATCGAACCCGTCGCCGAGGCGATCCGCGTGTTGGAGCAGCTCTCGACACGCGCTTCCGCCTTTCGCGGATCCGATACGCTCTGGCCGGTGCTCGATCTCGGCCGCGCCAGCAAAGACCATGTGTCGGCGGAGATCGTCCGCCAGCTCAACGTCTATCGCGATCACCTCAATGCTCTGTTCGGCACACCGGACACGCCCATCGTGCCTCCCGGTCCGACCGGTGCGCCCTGGCGCCTCACCACGCGGCAGTTCCGCCGCACCATCGCCTGGCACATCGCTAACCGCCCCTTCGGCACGATCGCCGGCATGATCCAGTACAAGCATGCCTCGGTCGCCGCGTTCGAAGGCTATGCCGGGGCCAGCCGCTCGGGATTCCGTGCCGAGGTCGAGGCTGAACGCCGCCTCGGCCAGCTGGACGATATCCTCGGCTACTTCGGCGAGCGCCAAGCGGGCGCCGCGCTGTTCGGACCCGCCGCCGCGCGGGTCGGGCGCGCGCTCGATGCCGCCGCGGACGAGCTTGGGCCCTGGCCCAGCATGATTGCCGATCGCGGCCGTCTTCGCACCTTGCTCGCGTCCACCGCCCGCACGCTGCATGTCGGTATCCTCGCCGACTGCTTCTTCGACCCGGCGACCGCCGCCTGCCTCCGCCAGGCCACCGATCCCGACCGCTCGGCGCCTGTGCTGGCACTCTGCCAACCGACCCGTTGCCCCAATGCCTGTATCACGGCCCGCCATCGCCCCGCCTGGTCGCGCGCCGCCGCCGACGCGCGGGCGATGCTGACCGAGAAGCGCCTGTCGGCGCTGCAACGTGCCGCGCTCGCACAGGATCTCCGGCGCATCGAGGCCGGCCTCGACGGCATCCCCGACAAGTGACGCGCTGACCCACATCACGGGGTCTGCCATGCCAATCGGACCATCCCGCCGAGGCCATCCCGGCACGCGGCGGAGCGTGCGATGGCCGTCCCGGCCGCGCAACGGCTGTCGCCGTCCTCCGCTGCGCTGCGGCTCTGCGAGTGCGCCGCCGGTCCTCGGCCATCGCCCAAAAGCTCCGCCGCCGGGGATGGGCCCCGGCGGGACAGGAGTCCCGACCATGACCACAGAGACCCGCGCCGATATCTACACCCGCATCACCGCCGAGATCGCCGCCGCCATCGCGGCCGGCGCCGGCGACTGGCACATGCCCTGGCACCACGACGGCGGCGCGATCGCCCGGTCCGCCAACGTCGCCTCCGGCAAGCCCTATCGCGGCGTCAACACGCTGGCCCTCTGGATCGCCGCCCAGGCACGCGGCTACGCAAGCGGCACCTGGGGGACCTATCGCCAATGGCAGGCACTCGGCGCCCAGGTGCGCAAAGGCGAACGCGCGACCGCGATCATCTTCTGGAAGCGCATCGGCGCCGCCGAGGACGAGCAGGATGTCGAGGATGGCGATGATCGGCCCCGCTTCGTCGGTCGCGGCTATTCGGTATTCAACCGCAGCCAGGTCGACGGCTACAACCCGCCCGCTATCGACGCCCTGCCCGAAGCCGAGCGCATCCCGCATGCCGAGGCCTTCATCGCCGCCCTCGGCATCCCCACGACCCTCGACGCCGACGCCGCATATTACCGGGTCGATCTCGACCGGATCTTCATGCCGCCATTCGGAGCGTTCGAAGACTCCATTGCTTACATCAGCACCCTTACTCACGAAGCCGCCCACGCCACGGGAGCGAAACACCGGCTCGACCGGGACTTCACCAGCCGGTTCTCGCACCAGGCCCGGGCCGTCGAGGAACTGGTCGCGGAGCTCACGGCCGGCTACATCCTGGCCGATCTCGGACTCGCGCATCACCCGCGGCCCGACCACGCTGCCTACATCGCCTCCTGGCTCAAGGTCCTGAACGACGATCCTCGCGCCATCTTCACCGCCGCCAGCAAGGCTCAGCAGGCAGCCGACTGGATGCACGCGCAGCAACTGCACCCGGCCCCGTCGTGAGGCAGGTGAACGAACGGCCAACTCGTCCGTCACGCGACCATCCTCGGACTGAATACCGAGAGCGATTGCCACCGCGCTGCGGGCAAGCCAGCAGCAACGTCGTGATCGTCACCGAGCCGGCTGCCAATTGTCGCTATCGCCGGTATACTCACCTGCATGAGCTTCGAAGAACCCAATTCCCTCCAGATCCGCGTTACGCTTGTCGGCATCGAGCCGGCAGTTTGGCGGCGCCTGATCGTGCCGCGCGGCTTCCATCTCGGCCAACTCCACCGCGTCATCCAGGCTGCATTCGGATGGTCGGACTGCCACTTGCACGAGTTCCTGATAGGCGGCTTGTCTTACCGCGACGCCGAGGTCTGCGAACCCGAGTTCGAGGACGACGCGCGCAGCTTTGACGAGAGCGGGGTACGTCTGCGCGATTTCAACCTCAACGACGGCCTTAGCGTTCTCTACGTCTACGACTTCGGCGACGACTGGAAGCACATCATCGAGTTCGAACGGCTCCTTGCCCTCGAACCCGCGCCGCGCGGCGCCAGCTGCATCGGCGGCGCGCGCGCCCGACCTCCCGAGGATGTCGGCGGCGTCCACGGCTATGCCGACTTCCTCGACATCATCACCGATCCCGACCACCCAGAACACCGCGACACCAAGACCTGGGCCGGTGGCCACTTTGATCCAGAGTGGTTCGACAACGAGACGACCGACAAGGACGTTCGCAACGCCCTCAGGGCCAACCGCCGCATCCGCCTCCATCAGCCCAACCCCAAGCGCCAAGGGCGCTCACGATAACTGTCGTTGCACGGCACCGGTATCCTCGCTGGAGCCGGCCTCGGGTTCCTCGCCGCTGAGATCGATGGCACGACACTACCCCTCCGATCTCGCTCGTCGCCAAAATTTGTGCCTCGGTGCCGTCGTGCCAGGCCCAGCCCGCGGACTGACGCTGGCGAACGAAGCCGCCAACGTCACCGACAAGGCTTTCTTCAGCCGTCCCCGATCAGGAGAGGCACCCGGATAGGGATCACCGGCGACCCGTGCACCTTCCTCGGCGAGCAAGGCGTCGCGACATTTCAGGTTGACTGTCAGGATAAGTTGCCGAGCTTGGTAGCGCCTTCCTTTGTGCCGATCTTGGCATTACCCCCGAAGTTCGGCAGGACCACGCTGCCTATATTGCCTCATGGTTAAGCGCGCTAAAGGGCGACAAGCGTTTCGTGTTCTCGGCCGCGAGCCACGCACAGCGCGCCGTTGACTATCTCCACAGCCTACAGCCCCGCCAGGCTGAGGCGAGCGAGAGCAGCGCGAGGGCCGCCGCTTAGGCGGCCCTTGAGTGCACTCATCCGCTCATCAAAGAAGTGCGCCACCACAGCCGAACGCGGCCGATGATTCGAGGCCGAGCGGCCCTTTCGGCCCCGGATGTGCCCGAAAGGGCCGCTCGGCCCGGCCGCGAATGAAACTGACGGAAAGGCAAGAAAACGG
>JAJZQO010000095.1 GCA_021847575.1 Bacillota bacterium
GCAGGGGTGAGGCCGCGGGGCCACCTCAGGCCCCAAGGGCCTTCGCCGGCGGCGTCTCTCAGCCCGTCTGCAGCAGGTCGGCCTGCAGCGCCCAGAGGTGGGCGTAGAGCCCCTGCCTGCCCAGGAGTTCTCGGTGCGTGCCGCGCTCGACGATACACCCTGCCGCCAGCACGATGATCTCGTCCATGGCCTCCAGCCCGCCGAGGCGGTGGGTCGCCATCAGCAGCGTCCTGCCCTCGGCCAGGCGCAGGATCTGCCCCATCACGCCCTCCTCCGTAGGGGCATCGAGACCCTCGGTGGGTTCGTCGAGCAGCAGGATCGGCGCATCCTTCAAGAGAGCCCTCGCGATCGCGACCCGCTGGCGCTCGCCGCCTGAGAGCCGTGCGCCCCGCTCGCCGACCACCGTGGCGAGCCCTTCCGGCAGCATCGCCAGAAGCGGCAGGAGCTGCGCCGCCTCTGCGGCGTCCGTCACCTCGTCGTCCGTCGCGTCCGGGGAGCCGAGGCGGATGTTCTCGCCGAGCGTGGCGTTGAAGAGCCAGGTGTCCTGGGCGATGACAGCCGACAGCCTGCGAACGTCGTCAGGCCCGATCTGCTCGATCGGCACCCCTCCGAGCAGCAGGCTGCCCTCGCTGGCGCGGACGAAGCCTGTCAGGCAGGCGATCAGCGTGGACTTGCCCGCGCCGCTCGGCCCGACGACGGCCACGTGGCGGCCAAGGGGCAGCGACAGGTGGATGTCCTGCAGCGCAGGCCGCGCGGCGCCCGCGAACCGGACCGAGAGCCCCCGCAGGTCGATCGAGGCGTCGGCCGGCTCGCGCCGCGCCGCAGGCAGGGGCGGCTCGACGCCGTCCGCCAGCTCGAATATGCGCCGCCCGGCGCCGAGGCACCGGGCGATGGCCTGAAAGGACTGCGGCAAGGGGCCTGCCGCCTCGAAGGCCGCGAGCGCGATGAGGGCCAGGACGGCGAGGTCCCAGCCGGGCAGCCCGCCGGAGCGCACCTCGGGGATTGCGAGCACGAGGGCAAAAATCATGGCGAGGTTGCCGAGCAGCCCGATCAGCGCGAGGGCCAGGGCGCCTGCGCGGCGCATGCCCCGCTGCGCGCGGGTGAGCCGCCGCCCGACCGCCTGCAGGTCCGCCTGATAGCTCTCGACCCTGCCGTAGGCCAGGAGTTCCGCAACGCCCTGGACGCCGTCCGCGATCGCGGCGCTCAGGTCGGCCCGCGCCCGCAGCTCCTCGCCGCCGAGACGGCTCGCGAGCCGCAGCTGCAACAGGGCAGGCAGGGCCGAGAGCAGGAGCGCCCCGGCCACGAGCCAGGCGACAGGGGCTGACATCCCCCGCAGCACCAGCCAGACGAGCAGGGCCGTGAGCAGGAGGACGGCGGGCGGCGCGAGGGCCCGCAGATAGAAGTCCTGCAGGCTGTCGATGTCGTGCACGGCGCGGCTCAGGATGTCCCCGCCGTGGAAGCGGCCGACCTCCTGCGGCGGCATGGCCTCGATCCGGCCGAAGAACCAGACGCGCAGGTCCCCGAGCAGGCGGAAGGTGACGTCGTGCGCGAGGAGCCGCTCGAGGTAGCGCGACGCCGACCGCAGGATGCTGAAGAACTGCACGCCGACGATCGGCACCATCAGCAGCAGGATGGTCTGGGGCCGCAGGGCGGCTCGGCTGATCAAGTAGGCGGAGGTGCCGATCAGGCCGATCTGGCTGCCCAGCGCAAGGAAGGACAGGCCGAAGGCCGAAAGCGCGAGCCGGCGGTGCGGTTTCAGGAAGGCGATCAGGCGCACCATCTACCCCACCTCCGTCCATTGCCGATAGGAACGGCTCAGTCCCGGGTAGATGAGGCCGGAGCGCCTGAGCTCTGCCGGGCTGCCCGCTTCGGCGACGCTACCTGCGGCCAGCACGGCGATGCGCGAAGCGCGCTCGGCCGTCGAGAGCCGGTGGGCGACGATGAGGGCGCGCATGCCCTGCGCGACATCCGCGATGGCGGCGGAGATCGCCGCGTCCGACTCGGCGTCGAGGTTCGCTGTCGGCTCGTCGAGCAGGAGCAGCGGCGCACGCCGCAGGAGCGCCCGCGCGAGTGCGATGCGCTGACGCTCGCCCTGGCTGAGGGACCGGCCGCCTTCGCCGATCACGGTCGCGTAGCCCTGCGGCAGGGCTGAGATGAAGTCGTGGGCGCGGGCCGTTGCGGCGGCCCGCGACACGTCCGCGAAGGGGGCGTCCGGACGGCCGAGGGTGATGTTGGCGAGCACGCTGCCTGGGAAGATCGTCGGCGACTGCGGCACATAGGCGATCTGTCGCCGCCACCAGTCGAGATCCAGTTCCCCGATGGGCACCCCGTCCACGCTGACGCTGCCGGACTCTGGCTCGATGAAGCCGAGGAGGAGCCTGAGCAATGTCGACTTGCCGGCCCCCGAGGGTCCCACGATGGCCAGCGTCTCACCCGGGCGCCAGGTCAGGTCCACTCCGGCGAGCGCGGGACGCGGCCTGCCGGGGTAGCGGCAGGTCACGCCCTGCAGGCGGATCTCGAGGGGCGCCGGCTGCTCGAGGCGGCGCGTGGCATGGGGCGCTGCGGTACCCGGCGCGTCCAGCAGGGCGAAGATGCGCTCCGCCGCCACCGCCCCGGACATGCCCGCGTGGAAGTCGCTGCCGAGGCCGCGCAGGGGCAGGTAGAACTCGGGCACGAGGATCAGGATGCCAAGGCCCTGCGCAAAGTGCAGCGTGCCGCCGAGCAGGCCCAGGCTGATCGCGACGGCGACCAGGGCCATCGAGAGCGAAGCGAGCATCTCGAGGGCGAAGGCCGAGAGGAAGGCGATCTTGAGCGTGTCGAGCGTGGCCTCGCGATGCTCGGCCGAGACGCGCCGGATGATCTCCACCTGGCGATGGCTGCGGCCGAAGAGCTGCAGCGTCGGCAGGCCGCGCACCACGTCCAGGAAGTGGCCGGAGAGCGTCTGCAGGAGCCGCCACTGGCGCTGCGTGCGGCGCTGCGCGGCGCGCCCGAGCAGGATCATGAAGTAGGGCAAGAGACCCGCGGTGGCGAGCAGCACGAGGCCCGCCACGCGACTTTGCGCCAGGACCGCCACCAGCACGACGGCTGGGATCAGGGCGGCCAGGGCGGTCTGCGGCAGGTAGTGCGCGAGGTACGCGTCGAGCCCCTCGACGCCGTCGAGCACCGTAGCGATCAGCTCGCCGCTGCGCTCGCCGCCCGCCCCCACCGGCCCGAGGCCGAGGATGCGCCCGAAGAGCCGCCCCCTGAGGTCCTCGCGCACCCGCGCGGAGAAGGCCGTCGCCGCCTCCTCGCGCAGGTAGGAGACGACGGCCCTTGCGAGCGACACGGCGACGAGCAGTTCGAGCGGCCTGAGGAGCCGCGGCAGGTCGGCGCCCCCGAGGAAGGCCCGCGCGATAATGTCGGCCATCAGGAACGCCTGCGCCACAACGAGCAGGGCGCCCGCGAAAGCCAGCAGGATGGTCGCGAAGAGCTTCGCCCGCGCGGACCAGGCCTCGCGCAGGATCCGCCTCGGCATCGCCTGTCACCTCCCTGGGCGTGGGCCTAATAGTGCATGGCCTGCTTGACGGACGTCCGCTTGCGGAAGATCCAGTAGGTCCAGGCAAGGTAGGCGAGCACGATCGGCAGAGCCGTCAGGGCCACGATCGTCATGACGTGCAGGCTGTAGGGGTTGGAAGCGGCGTTGTAGACGGTGAGGTCCCATTTCGGGTTGAGGCTCGAGACCATCACCCTGGGGAAGAGCGTGAGGAAGACCGACGTCACGACGAGCAGGATGGCGAGGCCGGTCGAGATGAACGACCAGCCTTCGCGCCTGCGGTCGAGGAAGAGGCGCGTCGCGACGAGACTCAGCCCGGCGAGCGTCGCGACGATGCCAGGCAGCGCACCGACCCCAGGCTTGTCGAACATGTCGGTGCGCAGCGCACTGTAGGCGACGAACAGGATGGCCATGCCCGCGGCGGCCCAGCCGATCTTGTAGGCGGCGCGCCGGGCGCGCTCGCGGATCGCGTCCTCGCTTTTCATCGTGAGGTAGACGGCGCCGTGCAGGGTGAAGACGAGCAGCGTCGCGAGCCCGCCGACCAGGGCGTAGGGGTTGAGCAGGTTGCTGAAGCCCCCCACGTAGTTCATCTGGGCGTCAATCGGCACGCCCTCGACGATGTTGGCGATGGCTACGCCCCAGAGCAGGGCGGGCACGACGCTGCCGAAGAAGATCAGCCAGTCGAAGACCGCGCGCCAGACGGCGTCTTCGTTCTTGCTGCGGAACTCGAAGGCGACGCCGCGGGCGATCAGGCCCACCAGCATCACGAAGAGCGCCATGTAGAAGCCGCTGAACATCGTGGCGTACCACTGCGGGAACGCGGCGAAGATGGCGCCGCCCGCCGTGAGCAGCCAGACCTCGTTGGCGTCCCAGACCGGGCCGATCGTCTGGATGACCGCGCGGCGCTCGATGTCGCTCTTGCCGATGAACGGCAGCAGGATGCCGACGCCGTAGTCGAAGCCCTCGAGAAAGAAGTAGCCGATGAAGAGGACGCAAATCAGGATGAACCAAAGCGTGTTGAGATCCATGTGCTCTCCTCCCTCGTCGCTAGAGGACGGCGGCCGTGCCGAGGGGCAGGTCCGGCGAAGGCTCGTGCAGGTCGGGCCCTGCCTTGGCGTAGCGGACGAGCAGGTAGATGTCCGCCGCCGCGATCAGCCCGAAGATCACGGTGAAGCCGATCAGGGTCGTCGCAACCTCGGCGCCGGACACGGTGTTCGAGACCCCTGCGAGGGTCTTCTGCAGCCCATAGACAACCCAGGGCTGGCGCCCCACCTCCGTCATGATCCAGCCGAACGTGTTGGCGACGTAGGGCAGGGCGATCGCCGAGGGGAGCAGCCTCAGGTAGCGTGAGCGGTCCTCCAGCCTGCGCCGCCGCGCGAGCGTGTAGATGCCGTACCAGGCGATGAGGATCATCAGGCCCCCCGCCAGGACCATGATGCGGAAGCTCCAGAACGTGGGCGCCACGGGCGGCACATAGTTGCCCGGGCCGTACTTGCGCACGTCCTGGCGCTGCAGCTGGTCGATGCCCTGGAAGTGGTCGGTGCCCGAGAGGAAGCCGAGCACGCCTGGGATCTGCAGCGCAAAGGTGTTGCGCCTGGCTGCCTGGTCGATGCCGGCGAGGACGGTCCAGGGCGCCGAACCGGATTGCGTGTGCCAGACCGCCTCGGCCGCGGCCATCTTCATCGGCTGCGCCTGGACGACGTGCTTGGCTTGCGCGTCGCCGTTCAGCGCGATGAGCAGGGAGCTGAGGGCCCCGATCATGAGCGCGATCTTGAGCGACGAGCGGAACATCTCGACATGTTGGCGGCGCAGGAGGAAGTAGGCGCTGATGCCCGCGACGAAGAAGGCGGCCGTCGTGAAGGCACCGAGCAGGACGTGCGGGAACTCGACCCAGAGCTGCGGGTTGCCGATCAGCTGGCCGAAGCTGGTCATCTCCGCGCGGCCGTGCACAACGGCATAGCCCGTCGGCTCCTGCATGAACGAGTTGGCGGTGAGGATCCAGAACGCGGAGATCGCCGTGCCGAACGCGACCAGCCACATCGCGAAGGCGTGCGCCGCGGGGCGCAGCCGGTCCCAGCCGAAGATCCAGACGCCGATGAACGTCGACTCGAGGAAGAAGGCCAGAAGTGCCTCGATGGCCAGCGGCGCCCCGAAGACGTCGCCGACGAAGCGCGAGTAGCTCGACCAGTTCATGCCGAACTGGAACTCCTGGATGATGCCCGTCACGACGCCGACGGCGAAGTTGATCAGGAAGAGGCGTCCCCAATACTGCGCCATCTGCTTGAAAGCGGGATTGCCCGTGCGGACGTAGATGGTCTCCATGATGGCTACGGTGAGGGCGAGTCCGATGGTGAGCGGCACGAACAGGAAATGGTAGATGGTCGTGACCGCGAACTGGAGGCGCGCCAAGCCAAGTGCGTCCACAAAGCTGTCCTCCCCGCTCGGTATTGGGCGGGCTAGGTTTAGTCTCGCGGGCGCGCGCATCCTCCCGCCAAACAGCCCATCCTGATTGCCCCTAATGGCATTGCGGGCTCCGCGCGGGTGGGGCACCGGGCGTGATCTGGACAGCCGAAAAGGCGCATGCGAAACTGTTCACAGCAGGCGGCGGACGCTTTCGCGCTGCTCGGGGCCAGGCGATCGCGAACCCTAGCGGGGTATGCCATACGTTCGAAACCATTGCGGATCAGCTGCACGTGGCTTGGCAGCCCGTGCTGGACCTTCATCTGGGCACGGCCTGGGGCTACGAGGCTACGGTGCACGGACCGGCGGACAGCCCCTACACAGCGCCGGACGCCCTCCGCGACCTCGCGCTCCGCGAGCAGCGCGAACGGGAACTCGAGCTCTTGCGCCGCAGCGCCGCGTTGCGGGCCGCCGCCCAGGACCTGCCGGAATCGGCGATGCTCCTGCTGGCGATCGATCCGGACGTCTGGGTCGGACGGCTGACGCCTTCCGGGGTCGCGTGGCCCGCGACCAGAACGGTGCTGGAGCTTTCGGAGCACGCGCCGCTCTTCGACCGGCCGGACGAGCTCAGGGCCGTGTCGGTACAGCTGCGCGAAGCGGGATACCACATCGCCTTCACGGACTTCGGCAGTGGGTTCAAAGGCGCGCAGGCCCTGCTCGACTGCCGACCCGACATCGTCAAGATCGACCGTCTCCTCGTGCACGGCGTCGACCGCGACGCGTGGCGCCAGGAGATGGTCTCCTCCATCGTGCAGACCGCCTCGGACCTCGGCGTAGCCGTGCTGGCCGCGGGAATCGACGAAGTGGCGGAACTGCACGAACTCGTCGGCCGCAAGATCGCCCTCGGCGCAGGGCCGCTACTCGGTCGCCCCGTACCTGGCGCCGGCATCGCGGCGGGCGACGGGCCGTGGGCGCAGGCGGACGCCGACGCGGGCCACGCCCTGGCGGCCGCCCTGCCGGCTGCAGGCGCGGCCTACGCGGTCGACCGTTCCCGCCACATCGTGGCCTGGAACGACGCCGCCGCCAACCTCACCGGTTACCAGTCGGGCGGAGTCGTCGGCGTCACCTGCTGGCTCAGCGGCCTCGATCACAGGGACGCCGCAGGGACGCGCCTGTGCTTCGGCGGCTGTCCCCTCGTGCGCGCCATGCAAACCGGCAAGCCGCACACGGCCGTCGTCTCGTTCCGGACGGCCGGCGGGGGCCGTAAATGGATCGAGACCAAGGTGCGCCCCGTGACCGACGCGCAGGGCAAGGTGATCGGCGCGGTGGAAGAATTCAGACGCTGGCGCAAGCCTGCGGAGTCCCAGAAACCGAACCGCCTTGAACATAGCAGCAGTAA
>JAJZQO010000096.1 GCA_021847575.1 Bacillota bacterium
CGAGGTTGGTGTGCAGCACGACGCCCGTCGCGTTGATCACCCGGCGAGGGCCCTCGCCCGAGAGGTAGCCCAGCCGCCGCTCGGCGGCGGCGGCGATCCGCGCCGGCAGCAGGTCCGCCGCCGCGATGCCCTCGTCCCGGGCGAGCCGCTGCCTGAGCTCCGCGAGTTCCTCGCGCAGGGCGTCGCGCACGCGCTCCCTCGGGTAGCGCGACGCGAGCCCCGCGATCTCGGGCGCCGCCAGCAGCCGATGCAAGGCCGGCAGGTCGCGCATACCGAGCTTCGCCATGTCTAGCCCTCCTCGGGCCTGCGGGCAGAGGCGGGGCCCGCCGCGGCGCCCGAGCCGTACCGCCGCAGGATCGTCTCGCGCGTGATGAAGATGCCCTTCGGCTCCAACTGGTCGCGCCGGTGGTGCAGCCGCTCGATCCCCTGCGGGTGGTAGACCGTCATCACCCAGCGCAGGTAGCTGCCCGCCACGAAGCGGCGCCAAGGCGAGAAGTTCATGTCCTGCACTTCGAAGCCGAAGCGCCTGGCGCCGCGGAACGCGACGGAGATGCCGAAGAAGACCTCGAGATCCTGGTAGCGCGGGTCCGTCTCGAGCAGCACCGCGAGTTCCCGCAGGGCCCGATCGAAGAGCGGCAGGGAGCGGATCGCGCCGAGCGCGGCGATCCTCGGATTGCGGAAGTGCAGCTCGCCGACCACGTCGCCAGGCCGCACCTTGCGCCCGCCGTCGAGCGTCGCGGGCAGTCCCCTGTACGTCACCCGCCCGATGCGCAGCACGCTGCGCGCGTCGCCGATGCGCTCGACGCGGTTCATGCGCTCGAAGACGGCCTCCCAGACGCCCCAGACCGCCTGCAGCACCCGCCGCCAGAAGCTGAGGGGATCTGTGTGCGCCATCAGTTCCGTCAGCGTGACAGCCCTGTAGCCGAGCTGCGTGAGCTGCGGCAAGGCGAGCTCGAGCGCCTGCGCGGTATGCATGCGCCCATCGCCGCCGGCGTCGTGCAGGAGATAGATCCGGCCGGGTGCGAGCGCATCGACGATGCGCTGCGCGAGCGCGGCCGGGTCCTGCGCGGGCCGCCAGTCGCCCGGATCGTAGGACCAGAGCGCGAGCGTCTCATGGGCCGCCCTCGCGGCGAACGGCAGGGCGAGGTTCATCTGGCCCCAGGGCGGCCGCATCCAGCGGGGCTCGCTGCCTGCCGCCGCCGCGACCATGCGCCGCCCCTGGCCCAGCTGGCGGAAGGTGGCGAGGGGGCCGAGCAGCCAGGCGCTGCGGTGCACCTTGCCGTGGCTCGCGATCTCGTGGCCCGCCCCGGCGATGCGCCGGGCGAGCTCGGGCCGGCTGGCCGCCGCCTCGCCGACGAGGAAGAAGGTCCCCTTCGCGCCGTGCTTTTCAAGCGCCTCGAGAACGCCTTCGGTCGCAGCTCCGGGACCGTCGTCGAAGGTCAGGGCGATATAGTCCTCCACCACCCTCGGGGCCGCGACGAGCCCGACGTGCAGGTAGTGGAGCAGGAGCTCCGGCAGGATCCAGTAGAGAACGATCACCACGATGACGAGCGTGAGCCACATAGGCTGAGAGGCCCCCTTGCGCGCCGATCAGTCCGCGGTGCCGAGCGGCGGACGTCTGAGATGCTGCAGCGGGTACGTGATGTAGAAGAGCGCCATCGCCGTCAGCACGATGCCCGCCATCGCGAACGGCCCCCGCACGCCGAAGGTCTGCCAGGCGTCCGCGCCGAGCACCGGCCCGACGGAGAGCCCGAGTCCCTCGACGCTCATGAAGACGCCCCAGAGCGAACCTTCCGCGCCGCCCGGTGCCACCGAGGCGAGCAGCGAGTTCCAGGACGGCAGGATCAGCGCGTAGGCGAACCCCGCCAGGGCGCCGTAGCCGAGCGCCGCGGCGAAGTCGCGCGCGCCGCCGAGCAGCAGCACCGCCACCGCCGCCAGGGCGAATCCCACCGCCAGCGGCGCCTTGACGCCGATGCGGTCCGACATGCGGCCGAGCGGCACCATCAGCACCACCGCCACCCCGCCCGCGCCGAACAGGAGCTCCGCGTACCCGAGCGGGCTCAGGTGCAGCACGTGCTGGGCGAAGATGTTCAGGATGGGCAGAAACAGGCCGAGCGTCAGCGTCTGCGCGAACATGCCGGGCAGCAGCGGGCGGACGCGCCAGAGGGCTTGTCCAAGGGCCCGCCAGGGTGTGGCGGGGCGCCTCAGGCGCCGCGTGATGCCTGTCACGGCTGGGGCCCAGAACAGCACGACGCCCTGGGCGCCGAGGAGCAGCATGAAGCCCCAGGCGATGCTGCCGTGTACCGCGACGTTCGTCAGGATCGGCCCAAGCCCTGCACCGACCAGCCAGGCGGCGAACACGTAGCCCATCACGCTGCCGGCGCTCGTGCGCCTGTCGCCCGTTGCCTCCGTGACGGTGGCGGGCCAGAGCGGCGCCGTGCCGACGCCGTAGAGGCCTGTCAGCAGGTAGAGCGGCACGTGGTGCCCGCCCAGGGCGAAGAGCAGGACGACAGCCACGAACGCCAGCGCCATGCCGCTGGCAAGCACCGGGCGCGTGCCGTAGCGGTCGACGAGCCAGCCGGCGGGGGTGCGCCCGAGCGTGTCCACGAGATAGTGGATCGAGATGGCCCAGGCCGCGGCTTCGAGCCCGATGTGCCAGCTGCCCGTGGCCAGGGCCGGGAGCAGGGTGACGAGCAGGCCCGTGCGGACGAACTCGCCGAGCAGAACGATCAGCCCGAGCTTCAGCGGCCGTGCCAATACGCCACGTCCTTCGCAATGTCGGCGGCCGCGCCGGGATGCGCCGCACGGCGTGCGGCGTCGGCAAGGGCGGTTCGCAGCGCGGTCTGCTCCAGCATGCGCCGGAAGGTCGGCAGCAGGTCCTCCTGCTGGCGCACCCAGATGCCGGCCCCCGCGCGCTCGATGTACGCCGCGTTGAGCTCCTCCTGCCCGGGAATCGGGTGGAAGATCAGCATCGGGCGATGGCACTGCAGGGCCTCCGTCACGGTGAGGCCGCCCGCCTTGCCGAAGACGAAGTCGCAGGCCGCGTAAAGGTACTCCATCTCCTGCACGAAGCCGAGCGCGAGCAGCCTGGTGCGCCCAGGCGCCGGGATCGCCGCGAGCGCTTCCCGCAGCTGCGTGTCGCGGCCGGCCACGGCGATGATCTGGCAGTCGAGGTTCTCGGCCATCAATTCCTGCACGATGTGCGGGAAACCGCCGATCATGCCGTACGCCCCCGCCATGGCGAGCACCGTCGGCCGATCGTCCAGCCCGAGGCGCCTGAGCGCGTCGGCCCGCTCGGGCGGATGCGCGAAGCGCGGGTGGACGGGGATGCCGGTCGCGAGCACGCGGTCCGCGGGCACGCCCCGGCTCATCAGCCCCTGCCGCACCTCCTCGGAGCCGACGTAGTAGCGGTCGACGCTGCTGTGTATCCACTGCGAGTGCACGGCGTAGTCGGTCACCACCACGAGGTTCGCGACGCCGGTCAGTTTCCGCTCCTTGAGCGTGGAGAGGACGCCGGCCGGTGTCGGGAAGGTGTTCAGCGCGACGCGCGGCCGCCTCGCCTCGATGTGGTCGAGCAGGCGGCGGCGGCCGAGGCTGTTGAGGAAGCGCTGCACCGCCGAGTTCGGCGGGATCTGCGCCGTGCCCCGGTAGAAGGCGTGCCAGGCGATCGGCGCGTGGCGGACGCTCATGACGTAGGTGCGGGCGATCAGGCGATTGAGGCGTCGGTCGACGAAATCGAAATAGTCCTCTTCCCAGTGCAGGAGCGGCGGCTCGAGCGCGTCAAGGGCAAGCCCGACGGCCTGGGCGGCGCGACGGTGCCCTTCGCCGTACATCGCAGAGAGAAGCAGCACGCCATCGGTGGACCCTTCGGGCGGGTGCGCGGCGTCCACCTCCAACTGTCTGCTAGCTGATGCCAAACCGGCGAAGCCCGACCAAGGATACTATAATTGCCCGCCGGGCGGAAAGCCAACTGCAGGCAGCGCGGCGGTCCTCGGGTGCCACCCTCGGGCGCCACACGGGCATCCGGGCCGCGCGGCTTGCGAAGACTAGCGGCGACGGTGCGGGAGGTGGTGCCTTGGCGGGCCCCGTGGTCCATGGCGGCCGGCAGGCCGCCCGGTGATCCCTCTGCCGAGGGTCCTCGTCGCGGTCGCGGTCGGCGTCCTGTCGCTGCCGGCCCTCATGACGCGTCCGCCTGCGACGGCGCAGGAGGCCGCCTGGCGCCAGCTTGGCTTCAGGGCGTCCGGCCCCCGCGCCCCCTGGCGGCCGGGAGCGGTCGTCGCGATCGTGCGCTACGTCAGGATTCCCGCGGGCCGCAAGACGGTCGCGGACAAATCGCTCGACAAGGGCCAGCGCCGCCTGCTCGCGCAGGGCAGCGACGGTCTGCGCGTCGAGCGCGCTCCCGCGAAGATCGGGCAAGACGGCACGGTGCGCCGCCTGCGGCCGACCTCTCGCCTGCGGCGGCGGCCGCGCCCGGCCACTCTGGCCGTCGGCACCCTGCCGGTCCACTACCTGATGCGGGCCGGCGTCACCTACCGCTACACACAGCGCCTGCGGCTCGTCGCGACGGCCTACAACGCGAGCTACGCGCAAAACGGCCCCTGGGGAGCCACGGCGGCGCTGAACGGCATGCCGCTCCAGCGCGGCATGGTCGCCGTCGATCCGAGCGTCATCCCGCTCGGCACGCGCCTCTACGTCGACGGCTACGGGCCCGCGCTGGCGGCCGACACCGGATCGGCCATCGTCGGCGACCGCATCGATCTATATTATGACCGTTCCGCGCTAGAGACCGCCTCATTCGGCATCAGGACCCTCAACGTCTATGTGCTCGGACCGGCCACGTCCTGAGACGTGACGTGACGGGCATCTACCGCTATGCTGAAGGCGCGGCCATGGCCGCGCCTGGAGGTCTGCCTGTGCGCGTGAAGGTGCTGTATTTTGCGCATGCGCGTTCCGTGCGGGGCACGCCGGAAGAGATCTTGGATCTGCCGGCCGGCATGCATGTGCGCGACTTGCACGTCATGCTGCAGGGCCTGCTCGGCGATGCGTTCCCGGATTTTCAGCTCGCGCGCAACGCGGCCTATGCCGTGGCGGACGACGAGCTTCGCGACGGCGACGAAATCGCCGTCATCCCGCCGGTCTCGGGCGGAGCGCCGCTCATCGGCCGCGACAGCGTCGACCTGCCGCGGCTCATCGCGGCGGTCTCGGGCCCGGACATGGGCGCGATCAGCGTCTTCCTCGGCACCGTGCGCAACGAGTTCGAGGGTAGGCCCACAGCCGCCCTGCATTACGACGCCTACGGCGAGATGGCCGAGCGCGAGCTGAGGGACATCGCCGAGAGCGCCGAAAAGCGGCACGGCTGCCGCATCGCCCTGTACCACCGCATCGGCACCCTGCAGCTCGAGGAGGCGTCCGTCGGCATCGCCGCGGCGGCCCCGCACCGCGCCGAGGCGTTCGCCGCCTGCCGCGAGGTGATCGAGGAGATCAAACGGCGCGCGCCGATCTGGAAGCGCGAGATTCCACCCGCAGGAGAGCCTGTCTGGCACGGCGAGACGCCCCCCGCCGCGAGGCTCCCTGAGCCGCAGGCCTGATGGCCGTGGCAGGTCCTGGGGCGGTCGGGTTGCCCGAACTGGCCCCTGCCGCAGCTGTGCGGTAACGTCCCGTCAGGAGTGAAGATGTTGTCCAAGGACGTCGCGGCGCCGCAAGGGCCGCTATCCGATAAGCTTGGGCGGCCGCTGCGGGATCTTCGCATCTCGCTGACCGACCACTGCAACTTCCGCTGCGTCTACTGCATGCCGAAGGCCGTGTTCGGCACGCGCTACCACTTCGTGGGCCACGACGGCCTGCTCAGCTTCGCGGAGATCGAGCGCCTCGTTCGCCTCTTCGCCGGCCTCGGCGTCAGCAAGCTCCGCCTGACCGGCGGCGAGCCCCTGCTGCGCCCGCGCATCGAGGAACTCATCGCGTCCCTCGCCGGCATCGAGGGCATCGAGGACATCGCGCTGACGACGAACGGCTCTTTGCTGACGCAGGCGAAGGCCACCGCCCTTCGGGCCGCGGGCCTCGGGCGCGTCACGGTCAGCCTGGACTCCCTGCGGGACGCGACGTTCCAGGCCATGAACGACGTGGGCTTCCCAGTGGCCAAGGTGCTGGCCGCGATCGACCACGCGCACCGGGCCGGACTGCCGGTCAAGCTCAACATGGTGGTGCGGCGGGGACTGAACGACGAAGACGTCGTGCCGATGGCGGAGCACTTCCGCGGCACGGGGCACGTGCTGCGCTTCATCGAGTACATGGACGTCGGCAACATGAACGGCTGGCAGCCGGAGGACGTCGTGCCCTCGCGCGAGATCATCGAGCGCATCGCGAGCCGCTGGCCGCTCGAGCCTGTGGAGCCCCTGCGCTACGGCGAGGTGGCGAAGCGCTACCGCTACCAGGACGGCGCCGGCGAGATCGGCCTCATCTCATCGGTCTCCCAGCCGTTCTGCGGCAGCTGCACCCGCGCCCGCCTCTCGCCGGAGGGCCGGCTCTACACCTGCCTCTTCGGCACGGCCGGCACGGATCTGCGCGAGCCGTTGCGGGCAGGCGACGGCGACGAGGCGATCCTCGATCTGCTCCAGAGGGTCTGGGGCCTGCGCGAGGACCGCTACTCGGAGCTGAGGAACATTCTGCGCGCCCGCGCGGGCAAGGAAAAAGTCGAGATGTTCCACATCGGCGGCTGAGCGGGCCAGCGGTCGCGCCGCGGCCCACGACGGGAGAGCCGCTAAACCTCGCGCATGGGCATGCGCCGCAGCAGTTCCTGGGGGCCGAGGGCAAGCGCCTCGGCCCCCAGCATATCGAGGGCGACGTCGCTCACCCCTTTGGGCGGCGCATCCGCAGCGTGCCGGCGCAGCCAGCACTTCGCCCCCGTCTCGCCTTTGAAGCCCTCGACGAGCAGGAAGGTGCAGCCGGCTGCCTGCGCGGCCGACGCGAGATCGGCAAGGCCCTGCGGGCGGCCCAGGCGGCTCGTGCCGTCGCTGCCCGCAAGCCAGCGCAGCTCGGCACCCTGGCGGCCGACCAGGTCCGTATCGCTGTCCTGGCGCTCGAGGGGGCCATCGTGATGCTTGACGTAGCCGACGACCTCGCCGCGCCGTCTGGCCTCGGCGGCCAGAGCGCTGCAGACGGTCGTC